>DATNQH010000121.1:0-10220 GCA_036704105.1 Leptolyngbyaceae cyanobacterium
ACCAATATGGCAAGTGGCACAATTTTCTAAGTATACTTGTTGCCCCAATTGGTAGCGTTGGGGAACTGAATCGACAGTACCAATTGCCTCTGATGATGCAGCATTTTGGTTAGTCGGTTGGGCATTAGTTATCAAAGCTAAGCCCCAGCCGATAATAATACTCCACAGCAGCAGTAGTAAAAATAGTAATAAGGGCGATCGCCGCCTTAGCCGTCGATGGGATTTTCGCTCTAAGGGATTTAACATACTCAAACTTCGCCCCGCTTGCCGATCTCTGCATTTGACATTTAGATATCATATGCTGCCTTATAACTGGGGCAATATAAAAAAACTCTACGAGATGCTTCTATTCCCTCTCGTTTTAAACCAGGAAAAGGTAATAAATGTTACCCCAGTTTTGAACCCCAGCCAACGGAGCGACAGTCTCGCCCTCGTTCGAGCAATCGCTGGAATCATTCTTAAAGGATGGGAACTTCTTTTGAACCGAAGTGTCTAAATAAATAAAGGGATGTTTTAGAGCCATTGGCATCTATGAATCAATCAATTCCTGTATGCTGGTCAACAGTTGAAACAACTGTTACTCCAGCGCCAGTGCAAGTAGACAAGGTGTCTAATTACGATTTGATTTTGCGCTGTCAGGCTGGGCTGCGCCCAGAGAAAGCCGCATTTGCCGAACTGGTACGCCGTTATCAGTCTCATGTGGAGCGGCTACTATACCATTTGGCTCCTGACTGGCAAGACCGAGCAGACTTAAGTCAAGAAGTTTGGATTCGAGTTTACCGCAATATTAAGCGGTTAAACGAGCCAGTCAAATTCCGAGGTTGGTTAAGCCGCATTGCTACGAACTTGTTTTACGATGAGTTGCGTAAACGCAAGCGGGTGAGGAGTCCGTTGTCGCTAGATAACCCCCGCAGCGCCGAAGACGGGGAAATGGATTGGGAAATTGCTGGCGATAATCCCAGTCCTGAAGAGGAATTGACAACGCGGGAATTTTATGAACAGTTACATGAGGCGATCGCCGATTTACCAGAGGTGTTTCGCACCACGATTGTTCTGAGGGAAATCGAAGGAATGCCTTACGAAGAAATTGCGGAAATCACCAACGTTTCTTTAGGAACTGTAAAATCTAGAATTGCCAGAGCTAGAGCTAGATTACAATCACAGTTGCAAAGTTATATCGACGGACAGTAAACTATACTGATGAAAAAAAGAGGAAACAAGATAAAGTTTGACGAATTTAAACTCTAGATTTGCTCTAAAACCTTAGTCATATCATACTTAGGAGTATTGACGAACTAGGGAGTTATTTATTAATTGTGTTTGGATAAAATAAATTTAATCATGATAAGATGACGGCTGATAGGAATTTCCAAATCAACACAAACCCCGATTATCAAGGGGATTTGCTAACAAGTAATAGTGGTGCAGCAAATCAATTAATTGGTGCTATGGATATGCTCAAGCGCGATCGCTTCGAGTTACTCAGTGCTTACCTTGATGGAGAAGTCACTGCTGCTGAACGCAAACAAGTAGAAGAGTGGTTAGCAAACGATCCGGAAAGCCAGCGATTGTATGACCGATTGTTAAAGTTGCGCTCTAGCTTTCAGACAATTCCAGTACCAGCAGCCCAACAGCCTGTAGAACAAACGATAGAACTAGTTTATCAACGAGTGGATCGCCGCTCTCGTCGTCGGGCTGTAGTTTGGAGCGGTAGTGCGATCGCAGCGGTGGTTCTAGGTGCTGTGTCAACAGTCCTACCAACACGGCAATTGTTGCAAATCGCGCAATCACCTCAGCAAGAAATTGAACCGCTGAGGGTGGCGCTGAATAGCCCAGTGGTGGAAATTCCTAAACTAGGAATCGCGCCACCAGGAGAGCAAAGCCAACCAATTGAATCTCGCCAACAGCAGCAGAATAGAGACATCAATTGAATGATGAATTATGAATGATGAATTATGAAGTCAAGAAATCTCTTCCATTCATAATTCAGCATTCATCATTTAGAATTCAGCTATTCCACCAGCCATTAGTAAGAGGAACTCCACCAAATAAGTTAACTTGTGCAGGAGTCATAAAATAAGCCCAAGCATTTCCTAGTGGCGCTAAGGATTGATCGTAAACTTCGATTTGTTGTCGGTAATATTCGTTTTCGCTAAGTGGTCTTTGCGGATCGTAATCTTCAAGCCAATCGAGTTGAGGTAAAATCTGGGCATCAGCAAACGAGAGCAAAAACCCTCGCACAAGAGAGGAGCCAGGTGTCATGGCGGGATAGCCAAAGGGAAGTGAAAAGAGTTGACCCAAGGCGATCGCACATTTCTCTTCGACTACCTTTGCGGCACAATAGCGTTGATAATTACACTCGCCTGGTTTGAGAGTGCCGTAGACAAAAACTCTAATCAACTTTTGGGGTTGATATTTTAATTCATCCATGCGATCGCACAGCATCTAAACTACTCGATCTAAAAATTAATGTATCTAAATTTCCGGCGTTGCTCAATTAAGATATGAATTTGGTTGTAGAGACGTAGCACTGCTACGTCTCTACATTTTGCCTTGTTTCCATGAGATAATTTAAGATCGTGAGACATACACGATCGCGTTAGTAGGAGTCTCATTAGTGGAGTCCCGTTACAACCCCGCAGCAATTGAGGAGAAGTGGCAAAGAACCTGGGCAGAACAAGGTTTATATCAAACCGAGGAAAACAAAGATAAGCCTAAGTTCTATGCCCTATCCATGTTCCCCTATCCATCGGGAAGCTTGCACATGGGTCACGTCCGAAACTACGTGATTACAGATGTAATTGCCCGCCTTAAAAGAATGCAAGGGTGTCGGGTACTGCATCCGATGGGGTGGGACGCTTTTGGCTTACCCGCAGAAAACGCAGCTATTAAGCATGGTGTTCCCCCAGCCAAATGGACATATCAAAATATTGCTCAGATGCGGCAGCAATTGCAGCGCCTGGGCTTATCGATTGATTGGAACCGAGAAGTTGCTACTTGTTCGCCCGACTACTACAAGTGGACGCAGTGGATTTTCTTGCAGTTTTTGAAAGCTGGACTGGCTTACCAAAAAGAAGCCGCTGTTAACTGGGACCCAGTTGACCAAACTGTTCTAGCAAACGAGCAAGTTGATAGCGAAGGGCGTTCTTGGCGCAGTGGAGCGAAAGTCGAGCGCAAACTGCTGCGACAGTGGTTTTTGAAGATTACCGACTATGCTGAAGAATTATTACAAGATATCGACTCTTTGACAGGTTGGCCGGAGCGCGTCAAGTTGATGCAAGCCAACTGGATTGGTAAATCAAGTGGGGCATATTTGGAATTTCCCATTGTCGGGATGGATGAAAAAATCGGCGTATACACCACTCGTCCAGATACGGTTTATGGTGTTACTTACGTTGTCTTAGCGCCAGAACATCCTAAGACATTGCAGGTAACAACAAAAGAACGGCTTGCAGCGGTGGAAGCTTTTATTCAAGAAGTTTCTAATCAAAGCGAGTTGGAACGCACGGCTGAGGATAAGCCCAAGCGGGGTATTCCCACCGGAGGCAAGGCGATTAATCCCTTCACGGGTGAAGAAATTCCGATTTGGATTGCTGACTACGTGCTGTATGAGTATGGCACTGGGGCAGTTATGGGTGTACCTGCCCACGATGCACGGGATTTCAAATTTGCCAAGGAACAGAATTTGCCGATTAAAGCCGTAATTGTGCCACCAGGATCTGTAGAGACGTTGCACGCAACGTCTCTACAACAGGCATACACCGAACCTGGAATTGTGGCCAATTCTAGCCAATTTAACGGTATGGCTTCTACTGATGCCAAGGAAGCGATCGTTAAATATGCCGAACAACAAGGCTGGGGTAAAGCTAGAATACAATATCGCTTGCGGGATTGGCTAATTTCCCGACAAAGATACTGGGGCGCACCGATACCAGTGATTCACTGTCCCAGCTGCGGCATTGTGCCAGTGCCAGATAAAGACTTGCCCGTACAGTTACCTGAAGATGTTGAATTTACTGGGCGTGGTGGTTCACCCTTGGCTCAGTTGGAAAGCTGGGTAGATGTGCCCTGCCCAACTTGTGGAACTCAAGCAAAAAGAGAAACGGACACGATGGATACATTTATTGATTCATCGTGGTATTTCTTGCGTTATACCGATGCCAAGAATGAGCAGCAGGTATTCGATCCGGCTAAGGCGAATGACTGGATGCCAGTAGATCAATATGTCGGGGGTATTGAACACGCGATTTTGCACTTGTTGTATTCGCGCTTTTTTACCAAAGTAATACGCGATTCCCTTCGGGATAGCTCCGCAACACGCGGCTTGTTGAACTTTGACGAACCCTTTCAACGCCTGTTGACTCAAGGGATGGTGCAAGGTTTAACTTACATGAATCCTAACAAGGCTGATAAAGATAAATGGGTTCCCTCCCATCTGGTCAATTCTGACGATCCACGCGACCCACAGACAGGCGAAACTTTACAATTAGTTTACGCCACAATGTCAAAGTCAAAGGGTAATGGTGTAGCCCCAGAAGATGTAATAGCTAAATACGGTGTGGATACAGCGCGAATGTTCATTCTGTTCAAAGCACCTCCAGAAAAAGACTTGGAATGGGATGAAGCAGATGTAGAAGGGCAATTCCGGTTCTTAAATCGTGTTTGGCGTTTAGTAACAGAATTTGCAGATGGTAGAGACGCGATATATCGCTCTACCAAGGATTTGAATAAAACTGAAAAGGAGTTGCGGCGGGCAGTTAACACTGCAATTAAAGAAGTCACAGAAGACTTAGAGGGCGAATATCACTTTAATACAGGCGTTTCAGAATTGATGAAATTGAGCAATGCTCTAACTGATGCTAGCTGTAAAGATTCGCCAGTTTATGCCGAAGGAATCAAGACGCTGATTCTTTTATTGGCACCTTTTGCGCCGCATATTGCAGAAGAATTGTGGCATCTGCTGGGTAACACTGATTCAGTCCACAAACAAGCTTGGCTCAAGTTCGATCCAACTGCATTGGTGGCTGATGAAATAACGCTAGTAATTCAGGTTATGGGTAAAACTCGCGGTGCAATTCAAGTTCCGGCGCAAGCAGATAAGCAAGCGCTGGAAAAATACGCGCGTGAATCAGAACTTGCTCAGCGTTACATCGAGGGTAAGGAGATCAAAAAGGTGATTATTGTGCCTGGAAAGTTGGTGAATTTTGTAGTTGGGTAAGGTGTTCTAACGCAGAGGTACGCTGTAGGGGCGGGAATCTAGTAGTTTTAAGTTTTAAGTTTTTTAGTTTTGACTTATAGCCACTTGTGTAACTTAAAACTCAACATTCAAAACTAAAAACTATTCACAAACCCGCCCGTACACGAAGAGTTATAGCTAGCCGTTACACTCGTGTTAAAAGTTCCCTATAATCGGTAAACTCTTTTTTCCAATCGCCATAGCAGTCTGTGAGATTGCTGTTTGGGCATCATGGAGTACAGAGTATGGGGAAGTGCTATCAGCACAGCCTCAACCCCGTACTTCACACCATTGTTTTCACAACTGATTTAGGATTGGTGCAGTATATCTCTAGTTGCTAAAAGCATCCTTGATGTTATCAACAGTGCGTTTGACAGCACTCATTGACTTGTCTACTTGTTTTTCAGTCCGATCTGCATCTTCCTCTGCTCTTTTCTCAATTCGATTTCTATCTCTTTTGGCTTTGCCCTCAACAAAAGTACCCTCGTCGTCGGCTTGATCGACTTTTGAGGCATTTTTGTTGGCAGTTTTCTCAACTTTATCTTTTGTATCTCGAATTAAATTTTTCGAGCCTTTAGCAACATCATCGGCTGCGCCTTTAACTTGATCGCCTACGTCAGCCGCTGCGATTAAGTTGGCAGCAGGACTAGCCATTGCTGCTGTGTTTGATAAAAAAGCACCCTGCCAACCGAAGGCGATCGCAGAAAGACAAAATAGCATCGTAGCTAGAAAGCGTCCTACAGTCGAAAGCCGTTTTGTAAAGTAAAGCAGTTTCATAGGATACAATTTCCCGTTGATTGGTGCATTTACATTACCTCAACTGGGCCATCGTCTAGATCGTTCCGTAGGCAGAAGTTCTGGCATTACTAAGTGATAGCATCAGCAAATTCGGCTATATAGCCATTCGCACTGTAATCGCTTTCGTAGACTTATTGCCTTAATCTTGGCTTGTGACTAGTGGTGAAACTTCGTTCCATCTGCCAGAGAAGACAAACTTTTCTAAGGGCTTGCGAGTGCGTGGGGCGTTCTGTCGTTGCTGCAACCTTTCAGACAGGGTTTTTGAGTCTCCTAGATAACCTAATGCGATCGCAGCTACTGGCTCATAGCCTTCAGAAATGCCGTACACTTCACGCGCTTTAGGGACATCAAATCCTGCCATTTGGTGGATAAATAGGCCATTAGCCGTTGCTTGTATTGCCAAAAGGGCAGCAGCAGCCCCAACATCGTGAAAAGCGTGGCGGTTTTCCACGCCGTTCCGCTCAAAGTAAAGCTTCGCCACTGATAGCATTAACACCGGAGCGTTTTTCGCCCACTCCTGGTTGCCTTCCGCTAGACAGCCGAGTAAACGGTCGAATTCAGGCTGGTTATCCTTGGTGGCAACGATAAAGCTCCAAGGCTGCTCGTTGTAAGAAGAAGCCGCCCATCGTGCTGCTTCTAAGACACTGCGTAGTTTTTCTGGTTCAACTCTTTGTTCTCTGAAAGCGAGAGGACTCCAGCGTCGCCGCAGCAAATCATCAATCGGATATTGCGTATCAGCTAAGTTGTCTATCATTAGATTGTTTCCAATTTAGTTTACGTCATGTGGTTAGTTTAAAATTAACAATTTATGCCCAAAAATAAACTTAGAAAAGCTGTAATTCCCGCCGCAGGTTTTGGCACTCGTTTGTTTCCAGCTACCAAGACAATTAAAAAAGAGTTTTTTCCAATAATTGATCGAGATGGTAGGGCAAAATCTGTAATTTTGGCAATTGTGGAAGAAGCTGTTAGTGGGGAAATTGAAGAAATTGGGATTGTGGTGCAAACAAGCGATCGCACTTTATGTGAATTTTTTTTACATTCCACCCAGATATAGTTGCCAAAGCTTGTAACAAGTAATTGTTAGCAAGCGCTAACAATAATTTCCAGCAAATTCTTGAAATATCTTAAAAAAGTTCGGTACAAGCAAGTGATTGTTGAAAATCAAGTTGCCAAAGCTGATATTTATATAAATATGAGGGTGGGCAATGCCCACCCTACTTTAATGCAAAAAGTGTCGCACATTTGTAAACACCATCACCAAACTCTTTTCATTCGCAGCCTGAATCGAATCTTTATCCCTTAAACTTCCTCCAGGTTGGACAATAGCAGTAATTCCTGCTGCTGCGGCTGATCTCACAGAATCATCAAAGGGGAAGAAACCATCGCTAGCAAGAAATCCGCCTTTGGCTTTTTCCCCAGCTTGTTCTAGGGCAATTTTAACCGAACCGACGCGATTCATTTGTCCTGCACCTACTCCTATGGTAGTGCGATCACCTGTAACTACGATGGCATTAGATTTGACGTGCTTGCATACCTTCCAAGCAAACAGCAATTCTGCTAATTGATCTGGGGTTGGTTGCTTTTCACTGACTACTTGCCATTGACTAGTGTCAGCTACCACATCATCTGCCGCTTGCACGAGGAAACCACCTGCAATAACTTTGAGTGTTTCCTTCGCACCGCTCCCCAAATCTGGTAAAATCAATATACGCACTTTAGACTTGGCTGCCAAAATTTCTTGCGCTTGTAGATCACAGCCCGGTGCTACCACACATTCTAGAAATGTCTGCGTCAAAGCTTTTGCTGTTGCTGCGTCTATAGGACGATTCAAGGCGACAATTCCACCAAAAGCAGAAACAGAATCAGCATTAAAAGCTTTTTCATATGCTTCTGAAATAGTATCTCCCAATGCCGTACCGCAGGGATTTGTATGCTTGATAATTGTTGCAGCTGGCGTATCTGTAAATTCAGCAATTATTCGTCGTGCTGCTTCCAAATCTACCAAATTGTTATAACTTAATTCTTTACCCTGGAGTTTAGTAGCAGCCGCCCAACCACTTGCAGTAGTTCCAGTTTGATACCATGCTGCTGATTGATGGGGATTTTCGCCATAACGCAGAGATTGCAACTGTTCCCCAGAAATTGTGAACTGTTGTAGAGACGCAAAATTTTGCGTCTGTTCTGAAGGTTGTAGGGACGCAATTTGTGTCTCTTCTGAAGATTGATTCGCCAGATAAGTTGCGATCGCACTATCATATCCAGATGTATGCAAAAATGCTTTTTGGGCGCAAGAGGAGCGGAACTCTAACGACACTTCCCCCTGTCGTAACTCCTGCAAATAATCTGCATACATCGAGGGTTGACATAAAACTGTCAGATGAGCGAAATTCTTAGCAGCAGCCCGCAACATAGCAGGGCCACCAATATCAATTTGTTCAATTGCCTCTGCTAACGTCACTCCCTCTTTAGCAATGGTTTGCTCAAAAGGATAAAGATTCACCACAACTAAATCAATCGGGCGGATGTTGTTGGCTTCTAAATCAGCTATATCTTGAGGTAGATCTCGCCGTGCTAAAATTCCGCCATGAATGCGAGGATGTAGTGTTTTGACTCGTCCACCCAAAATTTCAGGCGAACTCGTGTAATCTGCAACCTTAGTGACTGGTAAACCTGCATCTTTGAGAGCTTTGGCTGTGCCACCACTGCTGATAATATCAAACTCAAATTCTTCTACAAGACTACGGGCAAAGTCAATTATTCCTGTTTTATCAGATACACTCAGCAGTGCCAAACGTGCCATAGTTTCCAGCCCTCAGTTGTCTATAAAAATTTAGAACAGAACCTTATTTTATAAACTACATACAGTTGTACTGCAACGAGCGATCGCATCTATGATGTATGAAGTGCGCAATAACTGCTTCGATTTATCACTCAGCAGATGTATCTTGCTTGAGTTTAAGCTGAGAGGCAATAAAGGGAACTCTAGGAGCGAGAAAGAAACCAACCAAACTGGCAAATAGTACTGGCGTGAATTGGCTAAATCCAGTAAGTTTGGCTATTAGTAAGCTTGTACTTACAGGCGTTCGCGTTACTGCTGCATTTAGTGCTGCCATAATACAAATCATCGCCAGCACAGGTTGAAGGCTAGGATTAGTGAATGCTACGGCCTTACCGATGCAAGCGCCTGTAAAAAAGAGCGGGATGATAATTCCACCCCGCCACCCGCCAGTAACTGTGACACTAATAGCCAGCATTTTAACTAAGGCTAGGCTCAGCAGAGCAAAGGAACTGAAGTCAGAGCCAATCACCGAGTTAAGCTCGTGGTGTCCAAAATAACGAGTCAAGGGAAATACTGCTGCTAAAATGCCTAACACTAAACCTGCTAGAGTTGTCCGCAAGTAGACAGGGCCTGGTAAACTGGCAAATAGGCGATCGCATACGCGAAAGATTCCAACAAATATCCATCCTGCTATAGCACCCAACACCCCATAGACAATCGCCATTGCAAAATCATCAATATTGTCTAACTGATATTGGGGAAAATTCCAAGTAGGCCCAATGCCTAGGCGTGTAATTACAACAAATACTACATAACTAGCACAACTTGATACAATTGCTGGCAAAATTGCTTCGTAGTACTCTAAAACATATTCATGGTGCAAAATTTCCAGGGCAAAAATCGCCCCACCCAAAGGGGCACCAAATAAGGCGGTAAAGCCAGCCGCCATTCCTGCTATACTCAACGATCTCAGATTTTCACCTGACAATTTCAGTTTGTCAGCAACCCAAGTCCCGAAAGAGCCTGTGACTTGAACCAAAGGAGCTTCCGGCCCGGCACTACCACCCGCTGATATGCTGGCTAAGGAAGCAAGAATCATCGAAGGATTTTCGCGTGTATCCAGCCGTCCGCCACGAAAGTGAATATTATCTACAATTAAGCCAATTTCACCAGGATTGCCCAAAAAATGGATTGCAAGACCAACGCACAAGCCAGCTAGCGGCATCACAATTAATAAGCTAAGTCCTGTAAAGACTTCCAAGCGATGAGTTACCCACTCAAGTACTAGCCAGTACAATGCAGCAAACAAGCCACAGCTCGTTCCAACTATTACCCAAAGTAAAACCCACCGCGAAATAGTTAGTGGATTACGCCTAGCTAAAGCAGTTAAATAAAAATTTGCACGGT
>DATNQH010000122.1:0-12086 GCA_036704105.1 Leptolyngbyaceae cyanobacterium
CACATCACTTTTACGTTCGCCGTTTTTAACCGCTAAGAGCGCTTTAGTGCGTAGGTCATAGCTGTAGGGGGCTGCCATAGTGATTCCTAGTTGCTGTACCATCCCTATTATAACGTCCTAATGCAACTTCGTAGGGCTATACCAAGTGGGAGTCGCTGCTAGCCACCCCGAACTTCCCCGACTACATATCCGGACACTCGGTATTCGCTGGTGCAGCAAGCCAAGTTCTAGCTCGCTTCTTCGGCGACAACACCAGTTTTGACATTCCCTCACAGGAATTACCCGGTGTTTCTCGCTCATATGGCAGCTTTTCACAGCTAGGTAAGGAAGATGGCGATAGCCGTCTTTACGGCGGTGTCCATGTTGACTTAGCCACCGTAGATGGGGTGAAAGTAGGTCAAGATGTTGGCAACTTCGTGTTTGATAACGTTTTGAAATAGCGATACCAAGAGCCTACTTGAAATGTTGCCAGGTAGGCTCTTATTTGTGATGAAGACAGTGAAAGATATGACACCAATTTTACAAGTGGGCGATCGCACCATCACCGCAGAGGAGATCGTTCCCCTGCTTACTAGTTATCAAATCCTGCCACGATTGTTAGTTGAGATCGTCATTGATCGCGTGATCGCTCCTATTATTTGCACACCTGAAGAGATAGCCGACAACTATCAGCAGTTTTGTCAGCAACATCAGATCTCATCGGAAGCAGAACGTCAGGCTTGGCTACAACGCTATCACATGAACCCAGGGCAACTAGCAGCTTTGGCAACACGGAGTTTAAGAATTGAGAAGTTTAAGCAAGTCTTATGGGGAAACAAAGTGGAATCTTATTTCCTCAGTTGTAAATCCCAACTCGACAGGGTAATTTATTCCCTGATTCGGACTCAAGACATGGCGATCGCCCAAGAACTTTATTTCCGCATTCTGGAACAAGAGCAGTCTTTTGCAGAACTAGCCAGAAACTATTCTCATGGTTCAGAAGCCCGAACTGGTGGGTGCATTGGCCCAGTTGAACTGAGTACTTGCCACCCAACTTTAGCAAAGATGCTCAGTGTCAGTCAACCGGGTCAACTTTGGACTCCCATGCATATAGGAGAATGGGTAGCGATCGTGCGACTGGAAAAGTTAATCCCAGCGCAGCTAGATGAAACCATGCGCCAGCGACTACTGAATGAAATGTTTGCAGAATGGTTGCAAAAGCAGCTAAATCAACTCAGTGACCCTATTCCCCAGCTTGTCCCTCCTGCTAAGCTTGCAAGCCGATAAACCTAATAGAGCCGAATTTTTTAGCTGCTGTGACCCCCTTTGATCTGCTGTCACTCACTCTTAGGGATCGACTCTCAGCAAAACTAGTACGACAGTTGTAGATAAATAATTTGCTAGCTCAAGCGACGTTTGTAGTGATACGAACGCAATCGCTTGGTGTCGCCGCCGCCAATAAGACTCTTCCAGAATATAAGAGGGAGAGGGTATCCATTGCCAAAGTAGCCGTCGCAACAGACAACGAACTTCTGGACGCTTAAGGGTAGCAAAGACCACCCTGGCGCTTGAACTCTTGTAGAGAGGTGTTGAGTTGAACGTTGGTATGCTCTTTTTTAAAAAACTCTCGCGCACCAAGCGCACGAGTTACGCTTAAGAAGGCATGGGCCAGCAATGCGAGGGTTATGTGACGATACCAGCCCGACTATGAGGGCATTTCGTGATGGTCAATTCCGACCTCTCATGCGTGCTATTTTAAACCCAGTTTCGATGGTCTAACGAGCGCCAGCAACACTGACAATCTCGTCTCTGGTTGTACCACTAGCTGTAAAAGCGACATAGTAAGTCATGTCTGTTTGATCGGGTGCAACGGGAAAAAGTTGGATTAAGCAGGATAAAGTCTAGCTGTCAAAATACAGTGGCTAGGATATGATCTAATACTACACAAAACCAAAATTGTCAAGCGTGGGCAAGGATTACGCCAAATTTAGTAGACGCTGTGGGGCGTAGCTTGCATGATTGGCTGCAATACCCTGAACTTACCTTTAGCTTGAATGCTCCTGCTGGACATCTGAATGCTGCGCCGTTCTCTAAGTCTAATGAGTTACCTGTCTAGTGGACTGCTTCTTTTGCTCCAAAACTTGCTGAGTGCTTCTGCGAAGATTTCTGATGGAGCGCCGCCATCCTTCTTGGGGATGGCTGCCTGGATGCAATCGCTTTATATTCTAAACAGAGTTTGCATTTAGGGGAGGAGTGAAAGTGCTGATCTGGAAATACTTTAGAGCGCGTGTGTTATTAGTGTGCCTCTTTGTGCTGCTTAGTTTACTAGCACCGTATTGTGCCACCCCAGCACTTGCACAAGATCGGGTATTTCTTGACCTATCCCTAGAATTTTTAGGGGAATATAAGCTGCCCAAAACGGATTTTATGAATACATCAGTTGGGGGATTATCAGCGATTACATATGACAGACGGCGCGATCGCTTCCTCGCTGTCTCCGACGATCCTAGCCTTTTTGCTCCTGCACGGTTTTATACCCTCAATATCGCCCTTAATTCTCCCCCAGAATCAAAAATAGGAATTCAGAAAATAGGTATAGAATCTGTCACCTTTATTACTAATAAGGATGGTCAACCTTTTGCCAAAGGAACTATTACTCCTAAAGGCATTGCCATAACCCCAGAGCAAACTGTATTCATCTCTGGCTCTAGTGCTACCAAAGAGCGAATCGTTCCTTTCATACAGGAATTTGACATCAATGGAAAAATGCTTCAAAGCCTACCCATACCAGAGCGCTATCTCAGCAATGCGATTGATCAGATGGAGCAATCCAAAGGTATCCAACAAACAAGTGCATTTGAATCCTTAACTTTCAATCCCACTGGTACGGTTTCTACCAGTGGCGAACCTGTCAACCTATTTACTGCCACTTCTTCATCGCTGGTGCAAGATCGCAAACCGTCCAGTTCCCAAAACGGAGCTTCATGCCGTTTTTTGCATTACTTAATTGGCATAGGAACCCCCGTTTTAATTGCTGAGTATTCTTATCCATTAGAGCAAACTTTACATGATGCTACATTAAATAGTTTGGTGGAACTAATATCTGTAGATCGAGGCGGTCATTTTCTTAGCCTGGAGCGCTCTAGAGAGGAGTTTGGCTTGGGCGAGAAGATTTTCCAAATTGCAACAGGTGGAGCAAGTGACACTTCGAGAATTAACAGTCTCAAAGGTGAAATTAAAAGCATTAGACCAATCAAGAAAAAGTTACTATTAGACTTGAATCAGTTGGGTATTCCCCTTGACAATCTGCAAGGAATGACTCTTGGCCCCCGCTTGAGAGATGGCACACAAAGTTTACTTTTAGTTAGTAACAATAACTTTAATGACCAGCAGACAACACAGTTTCTTTTGTTTCGTTTCAGTACTAGGTCTTAGCTAATGGCGAAATCTTAAAACAGCGCCTGAGTTAGTTGCCTACAATACCCGCTTTTTAAAGAATGCCATTACGAGCCAACCTTGTACCACGCAAAAACTTCCGCACCCACTAGCGCCAAAACCTGCGCAGTCGCTGTTGGGAAAACTTGGTTCAAGCTTGAGGTAAAACTAGAATTAACCAGATGCGTCTTGCCATGCTAAGCTAATCGTCATCCTCGCTTGCATATCTGTAATGTGAGGGAGACAGGAAGTTTTAATTAGTTTTTTACTTACCCAGAGTGACAGAAGAAAGATAAGCTAATCGTCATGAAAGCGTGCATACCTGTAATGAGAGGGAGTCAGCAATAGCACTCGTCACGAATATTGCCTTAAAAAATACTGGCAGCCTTCTTTGGGATATCTGTTGGTAGTAAAGCGAATATATGGGGTAAAAAGGGCTGCCAGTATTTTTGGCATCGGCTCCGTCAGGAGACAGAATGCGGTTTGGAATCCTGGCTCCTGACGAGTGACTTCTTTAACGACTATCTTTTATGCAAAGGGAGTGAACATTAGCTTAACGCCGATTGAATCAGACAGCATGATAGTAAAAGAGATGATTTTCCCTGGCGCGCAAGGTTTTCCACCGATGTATAGCCCTAGGGCAATACGTTAGGACAATGTTTGAATGCGGTATCGACACAATCACGAAAGCTATCAAATTCATCCCATCGTTGCCGCATCCAATTCTGAGCGCACAAACCACCAATGCTCGAAGGAGTTTAAGTCTGGAGAATAGGGCGGCAAATACCATAAATTCAACCAAAACTGCGCATCATATCTACTGACACCCGCACAGTACAAGATGCTCTCAATCTTGATTATGCTACTACAATTTCATAAAACTGTGACGATTGAGAAGCTGGCAACAGTATTTCCCCAGCCGATAAAATTTGAAAGTCGGCGACTGAGCATCCAAAGATCCTTATTGCTGCCACAGTTATCAATTCAATACATCTGGTTTCCATTACTTATTCAGGAGAAACAACTGATATTTGCTATTGATAGAACACAGTGGCGTTGTGAAAATGTGTTTGTCATCAGTTTAATTGAACAAAAAAGAGCTATTCCAGTTTATTGGCTATTGTTACCAAAAAGAAGATGTAGCAAAAGAGGTGAGCAGAAAAAGTTAATTCGCCCATTGTTGTGGTTGTTTAAGGGATATCGAATGTTGGTGCTAGGTGAAGCGGGAGTTTCATAGTATCAAAGTGGCGAATTGGTTACAGAGCAAGGGAATCGACTTTGTGCTACGGTAAAAGCAAGGCACTTATATTCGACAAGAAAATCAATCATACCAACGGTTACAATCTTTGACATTAATTCCTGGTATCTCGTTCTTCCTGACAGGTATTCAAGCGACTAAACAAAAAAGTTTTGTTCATTTTAATAGATCTGGATATTGCCAGCGTAAATATAGGGGAAAAGTTGAGCCAACTGGTTGGTTTTTACTGACTAATCTTGATACTCTTGCCGATGCCATTAAAGCATTTAAGTTGCGCTCGTGGCATTGAAGTCATGTTCAAAGATTGCAAGACTGGTGGCTATAACGAGCGAATCTACTTCTGCTGATGGTCAACGGTTGCTGGTACTGATTTTATTGATTGCTATTGTTTATGCTTATGCTAACGCGCGCTGGTCGTCACTCTCGTCAGATGGGACTACAATATGTTGGTCGCCTGAAGGAATTACAGCGACTACATCGCCGACATAGTGCCTTTTGGATTGGAATGCAATGGACAACTTTGGGTGGGAGCAATGGAGCAGTGGGCTGATTTAGCTCATGAATTGATGCCTCAAGCCCAGTAAACTACCCTATTTTCAGAAAGGTCTAGGTGCTATGACTCTTATCCAGTCAGATTTATAGCTTCTTTGTCACCCCTTCAGCACTCTTGTGTATCTGGTAGCCGTAAGGAAAGCTTCTCTTACCCAACCCATTACCGTTAGTGTGGTGAATATCAGTTACCCGCGAGGCGGCCTCACAGCCCCAGGCCATTCAAGTACATCTTGATGCACAGTTGTTTCACATCGTTACTGTATCGGCAGGAGTGGTAGTATTCAAGGAACTGACGACCATATGCTTGCACTTGTAACACTGCCTGCCTTTACGCTGCCCGTTCAAGGGCCGTCTGATTGGAGTTGCAGTTGAGACATTTCATTTATCCATTCTAGCAATACTATCATTACCCTTTCCGCAACGCCTTTTAGCTTGCTATCGGTTCGCGGGCACTCTCATAGCTGGGTCGAGCTACAATTTTAGGATATGGCTCCAAAGCAAACTCTTGGTCTGGTTTGCTTAATAGATAGCGATCGCAAGTGCCAAATAGTTCAGTTTCAGTTTGGGCATGGCGCATATCGTTTAAGAAAGCTCCGGCTGAGTCTACACCCAAAGCGATAAAGTTTAAATACCTTTTCATCTGGTTAACGCGCGCACGCTCTGGTATCGTCGGTGCTGTCGTAATTCGACGTAGGCGTTCGATGTAGTCTCGAACTTCAGCCAGAGTTACGATGGAAACGGTTTGACCGCAAAGGTGCTGGCGGATTTGTTTAAAAATCCAGGGATTGCGAATTGCAGCGCGACCGATCATCACTCCTGCTGCTTTTGTAGTATTAAGGACGAATGCGGCTGTTGTGGCAGATACTACATTGCCGTTTGCTAAAACTGGGCAATTAACTTGTTCTACAGCAGATGCAATCAGATCGTAATGCACGCTGCTATGATACAACTCCTTGACGGTACGACCGTGTAAGCTCAGCAAGTCAATGTTGTACTGATTGAGCAAGCCAAGGATGCGATCAAAGTTAGCTGTATCTTCAAAGCCAATTCGCATTTTGACGGTTAAGAGTCCATTGACCGCTAAGCGCAACTCACCCAGGATTGCTGCGATCTTTTCAGGATCGCGCAACAAGCCACCACCTACGTTTTTGCGATAAATTCTTGGCACAGGACATCCCATATTGAGATCAATGCCTGCTATTGGGTAATGGCTCAACTCTTTAGCAGTGCGTACTAGATCGGGAATGCTCTCACCAATGAGCTGAGCAAATATGGGACGACCAGTAGAGTTCTTTGTAATTGAGTCCAGAATATTTTTATCTAGACGTGAACTAGCGTGAACGCGAAAATACTCAGTAAAAAAGTAATCGGGGCTGCCATAGCTTGCGATCGTACTCATAAACTGCACATCAGTCACATCCTGCATCGGAGCAAGAGCCGTCAAGGCAAGTCCCGGATACAATGGAGAAGGAAGAAGAGCGGATTGTGGCATTTGTGCTTAGTTGAGCTGTCGGTCTTGTTTGAACGTTGTCTGCGAACTGGGAATCTGAATAATTTTATCAATAATCTATTCACCTTGCCCTTAGCTCAAGAGAACGAACTTAAGGCCAGATGCGTGCGGAACAACCAATTTTTTCTGCCTATCCACTTAGCAAACAATAAAGTGATGCAAAAAGTCTACGCAAAGATAAGAGTCAACTCAATCAATCAATCCGTGACCTTTCCTCTGCTCACCTTAATCTGCCCTCGCTTGCTTTTGCTGTCGAGCCTCTTTCTTTGAGAGCTACGAGTCGGTTTGCTAGGTTTGCGTTTTTTAGGTATTACCACTGCACTTTTAATCAAGTCTTGCAGTCGTCTCAGGGCTGACTCTCGGTTATGTTCCTGGCTACGGTATTCTTGAGCCTTGATAATAACTACTCCTTGCTGAGTAATACGCTGATCATTTAGTTTTAACAACCGCTCTTTGTAGCTTTCGGGCAGCGAGGAAGCGCCGATATCAAAGCGCAAGTGAATCGCACTCGCCACCTTATTCACGTTTTGCCCCCCTGCCCCTTGAGAACGAATCGCACTAATCTCGATCTCGCGCTCCGAAATGAACACTGTGTTGGAAATTTGTAGCATGATTTATGAGTGACATAAGAACGACTAACCGTTCTCCTGGGCAAGCTGACATCGCTTCGTTTTGTCTATGACAACTCTAGTATAGAGCAGCAAGCTTATTGCCGAATTTGCTGGTGTCGATTAATACACTAATGGCTTCTTGTCCACTTTGGCGATCGCTCTTTGTAGCTCAGCTTGAAACTGAGAATCTACCAGAAATCTCCTCAAAATAATGCCAGCCCTCTTGAGAAGATCGGTTTGTGCCTATGTATAGGTTATCCTGTAATCAGCAACTGTATACATAGGTAAAAATAGATCCGTCAAGAGGGGTGGGCTTAATTCATGGATAGGTCTATTTGACCCGAAAAACAACTTAGTGCAGTAGCTATGATTTGTAGATTGAAATAAAGACGGCAACGCACAACCTTACAACTCATCGAGATCGGTAGTTTTGGTGGCAACATCTTCGACTGGACTGCCAACATTTTCGGCTTGAGTGTCCACAAAAGAGGTTTCACCAATTGACTTATCCGGTTTAGGATCTGATGAATCTAAGCTAATCTCACTGGCTGGAGGTTCAAACGCTTGATTGGAGGAAGATGATGTATTCGACATAGCCTGATAAACAATTGGCAGAAGACTCTTTCAATGTATTGCAGCGCAATTAATCGTCACTATCCTTCCCCTGGCGGAATTATTCAACCTACAGCTTTTATTGCGCCCAGTTCTGCTCCAAGTAAGCATACCTACTCTTGCATAAGGGCACGCACCTTTGAATGCAGATGGGTCAGCTTTGTCACAATAGCCTGCCTCTCAAACCCGGAAGTACTTGTTTAATCGTGCGCTTCATTGGTGGCTGTGCTGCTGGCACTGACATCGTGAGCCAAAGAGGACGTAGCTTCAACATTCGCGCATACAAATGCTAGACTTCTGGGTCAGTTGTCAGCTACGACTCTATTTGCCGTCGTTCGGCAGCAGCCACTTCACCGTCCAGGTAAGCACTTAGTAACTCGAAGCGATCGCTTGGTACATATTCATAGCATCAGTTCATTAATTGGGAGGGCTAGTTTTATTGCTAACTTTATTCGTAGCCTTAAACTCCAACGATTGAAGCCCTCACCTGAATGTCTATTCTAGGTCAACTCCTTTATTTGAGACAAATAAAGGTTGAATGAAACAACAAAGAAGGTTAATGAACCGTATTGTTTCTGTTTTTAACAGTGGAATATTATGTTAACTTTTTAAGGTGTTCGCGCACCTCGGATGGAAGATAACTTAAAGCCCTACCCTGCCATCCTTTTGTTTCTTGATAATGCAGCATTCCGCAGTAAGTATTGCCTTTATGAATATGCCAACCCCAGTTAGCAGGAATCACTTCATATCCAGATAACCTTTGATTTAAATAGAGGTTGACTTGCTCAATCTTTTGTCTGATTTTCATTGCCGTTTCTCAATTTCACTGAATTCCTAAGTAACATCAATACTGTCAGCATCTGAATTAATAATATTCTTAATAATATCTGTCTGCTTTCCTTCTTTAGAATTATCTGGTCGTTGCCAAAAGATGGAGATTCGCAAGGAACAGACTATCCATTAGAGTTAGGGATTAAGAGCAATTGTATATTTGACTATTGGTTTAGGTGAAAAGCGTTTTTGAGTGGGGGATAAACTATACCTTGTGTAAGATGAATTAAAAGAAGAAAAAGCTATGTGTTTCAGCAATATTGGGCAACAAAAGCTCAATTGTTAGCTTTCAAGCTTGGGAAATTCCACCAGTACTAAAGGTAGGATAATCCAAAGGTTTCGTGGGGGCGTACAAAGGTTAGGTGACTACAAGAGGGGTTTCATGTCTTTTAAGGAACAGATAAACCACCACAGCCTTGAATTAGCTGTTAGTCCTGATTTAGGCTTAGCATTTGAGCTTAAGCAGTAGTATAAGGTTTTGGATTTGGCCCAGATCAAGCGCTATTCCTCGAGAAGGACGAACTGCCCTTGCTGGGACTGAAGAAGGGAGTCGTATGAGAAAATTGTTTGATCGCGATCGCACAGGTGCAAAGAACTTAGCATTTCAAATAAATGGTGGCAGATTCAGATGAGACTAGTGCCTGCTTTTGAAGCGCATCCATCAACTGCTGTGATGACGGGGTTGCTGATGCAATGCCTTCAAATACTAGCATTGGGTGCTTGTCAATCCCCAAGGCACGATGGGCAGCACTCTTCTTATGCGAAGAAATTTTTTCAAAACCTCAATCCATTCACGGTGGGAGGATAAACTGTAACAGTCATTGGTGGCTGGTTGGGAGCAAGTAAGCGGGTTTGCTAGACTTCTGTTTTATATTTGCATCCTTACTTCTGTAGGACTAGCTAAATAACCGCTTAAAGCAAATGACACACTTGTTAAAGCGAAGATCCAGCATGACAAAATTTTTGGCACAATAGCTTGTAATAGTATTATCGGGCGGTTGTATCTATACTGCTTTTGACTAAAGCTGAGTATATAGAAAAACGTTTCAAATCATTAATCTTCTGGACTAGTTATCCGCCTGTAATAAAAGCTATAAGTCTTATCTTCTGAGCTTGAGGCGAGAGGCAAAACGCCTTAACGCGCGTTTGATTCCAACCACGCGGCAATACTATCACTTTCTCATATCTCCCTACTTACACAATTTTCTAAAGAAAAATTAATAAATCAGAAAAATATATCAAGTTTGCCTATATTCTATAGAAATTAGGGTAATTTCCTGAAGTTAGGATAGTAATTTATATTATCCATTCTCAAGAATCATTTTTTTAGAGAGTGCAAAATTCAAGGCTCCAAATCCTGGTAAATACAACAGTCTATTCTCTTGTCGCTAAATTTTTTCAACAAAAAGCGCTAAGCACCAATTCTTGACTCCTGGCGACAAATCTGTATGTAGGCTTTGATTATCCACCGATAAAAGAAAATAAATACTGTGATTGATCGCTACATCTCCCGACGGCGTTTTCTCAAAGCTGGCACTCTTGCGAGTGCGGGTTTTGCCCTGGCTAGCACCGATGCCCTCCGTTCTTGGGCTGCTCATCCGCGCGAATCTATCGATGCGATTGTGATTGGCAGCGGCTTTGGTGGCGCAGTTGCTGCGTTGCGCTTAGCACAGGCAGGGGTGCAGACCCTTTTGCTGGAGCGTGGTCGTCGCTGGACAATTACTGACGCACAAAACACCTTTGCCACCTTGCGCGCCCCAGATGGTCGCTCATCTTGGCTAAGTCCCTTCGCTGTTGTCAGCGATCCTGGCTTTACGCCTATCCCTATTGATGTTTACACAGGCGTGCTAGAGCTGATGATAGAAAACGGCATTACTGTGTTTGCTGGCGCGGGCGTGGGTGGTGGTTCTCTCGTCTATAACGGCAGCACCTATCAGCCAACACGCGCCAACTTTGATCGGGTTTTCCAGGGCACGGTCTCTTATGATGAGATGGACAAGGTGTACTATCCTAGGGTTCGTTCGATACTCAAGCCCAGCCTGATCCCAGATGACATATTAGCAACAGACTACTATCGCTTTGGACGTGTTGCTTTAGATCTGGCGGCGAACGCAGGGCTGACTGGGAAGTTGTTAGAAATGAACCTAGACTGGGATGTGATTCGTCAGGAGATTGCTGGAACGCGCGTCGCTTCGGGGATCGTTGGTGAGTTTTGGTATGGGAACAACAGTGGTTGCAAGAATAGCTTAGATCGAAACTACCTGCTCTCTGCAGAAGAGAGCGGATTTGTTGAAATCTTGCCGCTGCACGTCGTTACAGATATTAACGAAGTGCCTGGAAATCGCTACGCTGTTGTTTGCAATCAAATCGATGAAGGCGGGAACGTTGTACAAACGCGCACCTTCATCAGCAAGCACGTTTTCCTGGCTGCTGGTTCTATGGGAACGTCCAAACTTTTGGTCAAAGCAAAAGCCAAAGGAACGTTGCCTAAGCTAAACGATGCTGTGGGACAATTCTGGGGTGCGGATGGAGATACTTTTGGTCTTCAAGCTGGGCTACCTCCTACAAACCCAAGCCAAGGTACACCGAGCGTTGTAATCGAGGATCATGGCAACCCAATCGAGCCAACAGTGTTGCTGCCTGGTCCGCAGTGGAATGAAACGCGAGAGGGCTATATGTATTACCTGGGTATGGGAATCGGCTCCCCCAAAGGCAGCTTCAAGTACGATTACTCCACAGACAGCGTGCAGCTGACGTGGCCCAAAGATAGCCCAGAGGTTGTTCGAGTTCGTGAAGCCGCTCTACATACATTCCAAACGCTCAATGCCAACACGAGCAGTGCATATCAGCCCACAACAGTCTCGGTGAGCGATGGGGTAACTGGACACCAGCTTGGTGGTGCTGTGCTTGGCAAAGCCTGCGACCTTTACGGCAGGGTCAAAGGCTATAAGGGTTTATACGTCGTGGATGGCGCGTTAATCCCAGGCTCTACTGGGGCTACTAACCCATCTTTCACGATCGCTGCACTTGCCGAGCGATGTGTTGAGCAGTTGATCGCCCAGGACAAGATTGGTAAGTAACGGCAATTTGATGTAATCCCGCTTTTGTCACTCTCGGTAAGTAAAAAAAGTAATTAAAACTTGAAAATACTTATTTGGGTTAACTGAGATCTTGCACCTTTCTCAATAAGCCCAATCAGGCAATGGTTTGAGAACAATTTCAAACCTATACTGTGCAGCGATACCCGCACTGCTTTGGATATGTTTGAGTAACTGGAACCACACAATAGAAGGAAATA
>DATNQH010000123.1:0-35289 GCA_036704105.1 Leptolyngbyaceae cyanobacterium
GTTTTCATCGGTGCAGCTCCACTCTTAGGACAAAATTTCTTTGGCAGATATGATGTGATTATTAGGCGAGACGTAGTTGAATTTCACGCTCAGGATTCGTGAATAATTAGTCACAAGCACAGTTAATATCGCTCTTTATCGTACTAGCTCAGTTGTTTCATTTAGCTATTGCTGTATTAATTAATTAGACTGTAAATGTCTCTGAAAATGAATATATTTGGTGATGCAGAAGTATTGCCGCTCAAATCCTGAACCTTACGTCTGTTAAGTAGATGATGCTAAGGCTACAGTGCGATCATTTATTGGATGAGTGCAGTGCGATCTCCTGTAGTAGTGTAACCCAACAATATCTCAATTCAGTTAAAATAACTCCTTTCAAAGTCGATTAAGCATATCTATTAATGATTGAAGTTTACAATTAATCCACCCTTATAAGATTTGTTGCCATAATTTTAGGTTCCGCGTTGCTCGATTTTACCTACAAAATTGGCTGTCCGTTTTCAATTAACTATTAAAAATTAACTATTAACAATCATCAATTGATGCAGTATTAACCCAAGGATTAACTTATCTTAACTTGGCAGGTTTATCTTATCTAGTGCAACACCTATTTTTGAAAACGAGTATTGATCTTTACAAGTGCCTGTAGAGGAAACAATAAGCTTTATATCTTCTGATTACAGATCTCAGCTCTTGTTAAGAAGTTAAGAAATGTAAAGAAATATACAAAGTTTTTCAGTGTAGTTAGTACTTGCATCGCAATTTTTCATGGCTACAAAGTCATCTACAAATGAGTCAGCGGTGGTGCAATTAAATCTGAATTTTACTCTACAAACTTGAGCAGACGTTTTCAAACTATAGATTCTGGCGATCGCAACAAAAGGGGATTTTCATGTCTAAGCTTACTCGGAGGCAGCTACTGATGTTCTTTGGAGCCAGTGCTGGTACAGCAGTACTAGCGCCTGCTTTAGGGAATAAGATTTTTGGCGGTAACTCAAGTGCTGCCCAAGCGATTACACCTTTAGCATTTACGCCTGTGCGCTTGCCTCATCCTTTACCAATATACCAACAGCTACCAAGCTTCTTAGCAACAGGCAACGGCCAAGGAAACGTATTAAAACCCTCATTCGATACAAGATTAACTAGCTACACTATTTTGGATGATATTGTAGTGCCGCCAGAATATGAGCGGTATGTAATTGTAGGTTGGGGCGATCGCGTTTTCTCCAACCCCGAAGAATATGTCGGCTACAACAACGACTATACAGGCTTTGTTCCCTTAGACAGTAACAGACTTAGAGGTAGAGGTCGCAACAACAGTGTTGCTGATGGCATCAGCTATGACAGCATAGACGTAAACGATGGCTACCTATGGATTAATCACGAATATGTCTCCTATCCAATTACTTTCCTAGCACCTGAAACACCAAGGGATTTAGCAGGATTTCCCGAAAGTTTCCCCGTTGTAGTGGGATATAACCCTACCACTAAAGATCGCACTCTGTTGGGTGAGTTTTTATACAACATGGGCGGTTCAATTGTTAGAATCCGTAGGGGTAATGAAGGACGCTTTGCTGTCGTCAGAGACTCTAAGAATCGCCGCATTCATACACTGTCAGGATTGGGAATCAACAGCGATCGCTCTGATAATTATAAACAAGTTACATCCTGGGGAAGCAAAAGCTACCAACAAGGCGATCAAAACTACTTAATTGGTACAGGTCCAGCTGCCTTTGATGTATTTCAGGACATCAACACCGATGGACTAGGTAACAGAATCATCGGCACCGGACACAACTGTTCTGGTGGCACCACCCCTTGGGGAACCATCATGACAGCAGAAGAGAACTTCCAAGCCACTTCGCAGTTTTTTGTTGGAGTGACAGAAGCAGTGCTACCCAATGGCACACAAACGAGTTACACCGAAGGAACTACCGGGGCTGAATTCGGCTTAGTCGGCGAAAAATACGGCTGGATGGTAGAAATCGATCCCGCTAATCCGGAATTCCGTCCGCGTAAACATACTGCACTTGGTCGCTTCCGCCATGAAAATATCACCATGCGCGTGGAACCAAGAAAACAACTAGTTGCATATATGGGTGATGACCGACGCGGAGGTCACACCTGGAAATTTGTCAGTGAAGATGTAGCTGATTTCCCTGAAGACAAGCAGAATAGTGGTTTATTTGATGCAGGCACGCTTTACGTTGCCCGTTACAATGCTGATGGCACAGGACAATGGATTCCACTAGACTTAGAAGCTAGCACCAATCCGATTCCACCATCGACTCTTGCCTCAGTAGAAATTCAAGCTTTGGGTAGAGCCACCAGAGATGGTCTTTTACCATTACCAAGACGTAATGGTGTTGCCGGACAAGAAAGAGATGGTGGTATTTTCAGCGTCACAACAAGAAATGAAGCGACTGCTCTAGCAGGCTACCAAGGTAAGAAACTGTCAGATTTTTATACTAGCCAAGGTGCGGTGCTGGTTGATGCTTTCTTAGCTGCTAACCTCATCGGCGGTACTCCTACTGCTCGTCCAGAAGATTTAGAAATCAATCCCAGAAATCCGCGAGAAGTCTTTATTGCTTACACTGACGGTGCGCCAGGAGGTGACGGCTACCCAGATTCTCGCATCTTTATCGTTTCCAAATATAGTGCTGACATTAACGCTGCCCAGCCATCGGGAGAACTCTTCAAGATTATTGAAGACAGCGCCGATAACACAGGTACTACTTTCCGATGGGAACGACTAGCTAAAGGTGGGGAAGCAGGAGCAGAACCAGGAGATGGGTTTGCCAACGCCGATAACCTAGTTTTTGATAGCCAGGGAAATATCTGGGTTGTGACTGATATGTCAACCAGTGCCCACAATGGTTTTGGTGAAGGAGCAGCAGCGAAACCAACACGCATAGACCACACAATTGTTGGCTCTGTGGTAGAAGGCGCTAGTTCTGACCTTAATGTTCAGACTTCCGATTTAATTGGGGTTTTTGGTAATAACTGGCTGTTCTACATTCCTACCACTGGTTCTGATGCAGGAGAAATTGTACCTTTTGCTTATGGACCACCGCGTTGCGAACTGACTGGGCCAACTTTTGTGGGCGATACATTGATTATCTCAGTCCAGCATCCTGGTGAAAATGTGCCATATAACCCGCAACAAGCTCTGAATCGAGATATCGAGATGCTGAATTTGGATGGTAGTCTGTTCACTCAAAATCGGACTGTACCTCGTGGTAGTAACTGGCCTAGTAACGTCCAAGGTAATCCCAGTGGACCGCCCAAACCATCAGTTATTGGTATTCGCCGCAAGGAGTCAAAGGGCAGTTTTGTTTAATTAGGAAAGTAGGGTGGGTATTGCCCACCCTACCGAAGAAATTGAACAAGTGCTAAAAAATGTTTATCGTTCCCATCAAAAGACAGACGAGCCATCGATTTGGAGCCTTCATTTGATCTGGCAATCAAGTCCCGAACATCTGCAAATTATGCAAGCTGGCATAAAGTCCCTTTAACTCTAGCAACTCCTCATGAGTGCCTGACTCGATCAATTGACCACGTTTTAATACCATAATTCGATCTACATTACGAATAGTGGAAAGGCGGTGGGCAATGATAATCGCTGTGCGTTCCGCTAATAGTTGTTCTAGCGCCTCTTGAATTAAAGCTTCTGTTCCCACATCCAAGCTAGCTGTTGCCTCATCTAACACTAGAATATGTGGATCGCGAATAGCTGCACGGGCAAACGCTAAAAGTTGCTTTTGTCCGCTAGAAAGGTTTGTACCTCGTTCTCTCAATTGAGTATCATATCCTTGAGGCAACTGTTCGATAAACTGAGCAACGTTAGTTTTTTGGGCTGCTGCTCGAATTTCTTCTAGGGAATAAGTATCTCCTAGAGTGATATTACTCTTTACATCACCTGCAAACAAAAAGCCTTCTTGCAGAATTACACCCATGCGACACCGCAATTCTGACTGAGGCAATTCACGAATATCTACTCCATCTACCAAAATCCTTCCTTGGCTCGGATCGTAGAGGCGGCACAAAAGCCGGATAATTGAACTTTTACCAGCACCAGTGGGGCCTACTAAAGCGACTTTCTCCCCTGGATGAATTGTGAAATCTAAGTCTTTAATCACATAATCATCATCTTTATAGGCAAACCAGACGTGTTCAAACCGGATTTGTCCTTTGTCCTTTGTCATTTGTCCTTTGTCATTTGTCCTTTGTTCTCTGTCCTCTACCAATGACGGGTGACGAGTGACAAATGACGATTCTGGATCTCTGATTTCAATTGGTTCGTCTAGAATATCGCTAACTCGCTCGACGGCTGTGAATCCAGCTTGAATGGCGGTGAATTTTTCGGCAAACTGACGTAGAGGGTCGAATAAACGCTGGGCGAAGAGAATGAAGGCAGCTAAGGTACCAAAATCCAGTTGCTGTTTTAGGACTAATAAGCCGCCTAACCATAAGACACCAGCGATGGCTACTAAAGCAATCCATTCCAGCGTTGCCGATACAGCCGAGTCGTAAAAAATAGTTGTATCTACTTCACGGATATATTTGCGGTTGGTGGTGCGAAACAGTTCTGCATTAAATTGTTCCCGCCGGAACATTTGCACCACATTAATTCCGGCAATATTTTCTTGCAGGGTGGAGTTGAGAGCAGAAAGTTCTTCTCTGGATTTGTAATTAGCTTTACGATATTGTTGCTGGAAGAAAATAATTAATCCTGCTATTGGTATGAGCATAAATAGCAGCATCAAAGCTAGTTGCCATTGCTCCCTGAACATGAAGATTAAAATCACCAGCATGGAAAACAAATCGCTGATAATGCCGATCGCCCCTGTGGTAAATACATCTCCCAGCGCTTCTACATCACTAGTTAGGCGGGTGATTAATTTTCCTACTGGGGTGCGGTCAAAAAAGCGTACCGCTAGGGATGTTACGTGATGAAATAAGTCAGTGCGAATATCTGCGGTAATTTGTTGCCCTACCTTCTGCACTAGATAGCCTTGCAAACCTGTAAAGATGAGTCGAATTACAACTGTCAGCAGCAACAAACCTTCGAGAATGTTTAGCCCCTGCGATAAGGGCAAATCTTTGAGAAAATCGTAGGTATTCGGTTCTTTGCGAATCAGTGAGATTGCTTGCCCGATCAAGAGTGGCTGTGCAGCGTTAGCTACTGCAACTGGTACGAGCAATATCATCGACACCAAGAGCAAGCGACCATGACGACGGCCATAGGGTACTAAGCGCAGGAATAATCGCCAATCGTTGCGGGAACGCCTCTGTCTCAAAGGCTTAGAAAGAGACGGGGTAGTCATGCTAAAGCCAAAATAGTAATTTTTGTAATTCAAGTCACTTTTTATCACTGTAGCGATCGCCGTGATCTCCTGTCACTATGCCAGAGATTGAAACTGCAAGACTGCGACTCAGACATTTGATTCTAGACGATCTGGATGCTCTATTTGGAATCTACAGCAATCCAGAAGTGATGAAATACGTCGGTAAAGGCGCGAGAACCAAGGATGAGACACTAGCAGCACTCATCAAGATGATTGAGCATTGGAAACACGGTTTTGGGATGTGGGCAATAATTCACTTTGGCAATAGCAAATTCATTGGACGCTGTGGGCTTTGTTTTTTGGACAATACCTCAGAAATCGAGCTTGGCTATACCCTAGATAAACCTTATTGGAATATGGGATTAGCTACAGAAGCATCTCTCGCAATTTTAAAGTATGGCTTCGAGCAAATAGGACTAAAGCGGATTGTTGCCATTGCTAGACCTGAAAATCTTGCTTCCCAAAGAGTGATGCAAAAAGTGGGGATGAAATTTGAAAAGAATGCCCACTACTACAACAGTGATGTTGTTTATTACGCAATTTCCCACACTGATTATTATTCCTAAGAAACGTGCAATCTTCTTTATCAGACTCGGCTTGGTAATGAGATAAATCACTCTGGTGATGAGAGGATAATCTTTTTGAAGAAAGCGATCGCGCGCATTAGTATAGAGGAAGAAAAAATACTTTGCTGACAGTAGACCAAGAAGAGCGCCTGCGTCCGTGTATGCCAAATGCTATCGAATTATTACCGTCCCATTCAAGTATTTCGCTACGATAGCAGCAGAAACATAGTTTACATTTTGGCTGGAGAAAACGACGAAATTGAAATAATCATTCCCCCGAATGGACTTTGGAGATTTATATGAAGCCCAACTTTGAACAAATGAGCCGCGCCGAACTACTCGCTTATCTCAAAAAACATCGAACTGATGATGAAGCTTGGGGAATTTTTCTTGACCGTCGTACTCCTGATGAAACAGCTACCTGGTATCCAGCACCCTTGAATGAGGAGGGAATAAGAATTATGGAAGAAGCATTTCGTCAGAAGATGCAAGAAATTGAAAACAAGCATTCTTCCAGTGATTAGTTTCATTATGCTTGAAATTGACACTGCCCGATGTATATTTTGCGGCAGACTTAGAATAGAAAATAGTAGGACTCTGTAGACAATTTAACTATCATGTCCGAGTCTCCCTCAGAACCGACACCTACACAGACACTGCGCGATCACTATCTAGCACTGATCGACCAAATCGTCCAAACTACGCTCAAAGGGCAGATCCGCTCGAAAGAGCAAGTTTATCAAATGCTGGTGCAACAAGTTAGCCCAGGTACGGGAGAAATATTTGAACGCTGTTTAGACGAACAAGAAAGCGCAATTAAGTCCTTGTTGAACTCAGCCGACGAACTCAAGCAAGCAAAAGCAACTCGTAGTAAAAGAGCCTTGCAGACAATTCGCGGTGAATGGGAACGGGTAGCATCGACAAACCAAGCAACGGCTGCGATCGCACAAGCCGAAAAACAAATTACCACATCCGATCCAGCCGATCTACTTTCTACTTTTTTACAAGTAATCGACCCCAATCAAAAGCACGTCCTCACCTTAGCTCAGTTAAAGCAGTTGGCTTCATCTCTGAAGCAAAATGTAGAGCCAGAAATACAACAACTATCTTTAGGCATATCTCGCAGCTTGGAATCTTGGCAGCGACTAGAAGGTTATTTGATCAGTTGGCTCTACGAAGCGGCTAGCGCACCGTTAGGATTTGAAGGAACACCAGGACAACGAGGGCCTTGGGCGTTGTGGGCTAAACAGGTGGGTAGCCCTTTACCACAAGCATTATTCCAAACTATTACCCTAGAGCGATCGCTTGGCGAATGGGTAGCCCAACAGTCATTTAGCCTGAGTGATTGGGTTGAGCTAGCTGTAATTATACAGTGCTTGCAACGGGGGCTAGTAGCTTGGTCTGAACAACGAATTTACGATCCTAAAGTAGGTTCAAAATTTGCTATTTCCTGCTTTCTGACTTTCGCAGCAATTTGGTGTGAGTTAGCCAATGGTTTTAGTCAAGCTGTGAGCCTGAATTCTAGCCATCGCGATCGCCTAGAAGATGGCTGTTTTCAGATAACACTACAAATTCTGCGTTCCTTTGCTCAAAAGCAATACTTTCCCCTCTATGGTGGATTTTTTGCTTCGTTTAGTGGCGCTTATCTGCGTTCTACTCTCAATTACCTTGACGTACCCCTGCGACAAGTGGAGGGAACCCAGGAAAAAGCGCGAATTCTCACTCTTTTAGGCTATTCACAACGAGCCTTGGGAGATTATACGCGCTCAACAGAATTTCACGAGCAAGCATTAGCGATCGCCCGTACAGCTAATGATGTACCGTGTGAAATCGCTAATCTCAACCACCTCAGCCGTACCTGCGTGGCAAAGAAACTGTATAGTGAAGCGATTAATTACAGCCAAAGAGCTTTACTACTCAGTCGTCAGGTGGGAGAAAAGTTAGGAGAAGCCAATGCACTGGCAAATTTAGGCTACAGTGAGGTGTTTTCTGCCCAAGAATTGGAACGGTTAGATCCAGAAATTTATGAGAGCGCTATTAACTATTTGCAACAAGGGCTAAAATTATCAGAACAATTGAGCGATCGCCAAAGTCAATCCCTTTGTTTGAGCAGTCTGGGCGCAGCTTATCTAGTAATATCTCAACCCCAAGATGCGATCGGCTATCTGCAATCTGGCTTCCAAACCGCCCAAATTTCTGGCGATTTATATCTTCAAGGACTAAACCTAGCTAACCTAGCCGAAGCTCTCTATAGCCTACAACAGTCAGAAAAAGCCATTTATGCTGGGTGTCTAGGTATGTATATGTTAAACCAAATTGCCTCTCCTGAATGGCGGCAAGCAGCGGGCTTAGTTATTATTATGCGAGGTCAAATCGGGGGCGACTCCTTCAAAAAGATATTAGAACAGTATCGACCTCAGATCATTGCCGCGATCGGTGTTGATGGATACGATTATATTCCGCAACTGCTGGAACAATACCAACATCAATAATTTCGTTAGGTGGGCAATGCCCACCTATTGATCAGATAATCGCTCAAAGCTAACTTGCTCTTTGCAAAATTGATCGTCTCAGAAGAAATATCAACTCCTAAAACAGAGCTATTTGGTAAATAGCTCTGTTTTAGGAGTAATTTTTCCATCTTTACAGCCAATATCTAAAACTTTTTCATTGCTTTTAGGTTCGATTGCTATAGCAATTTTATTTGATTTATGAACTTCGAGCGTAGCCCAGCAATGCCCACCATTAGTAGGTTTGGTGAGCATTGCCGGGCTACAAAATTATTTATTCTTGATCAATGATTTAGGATTGCTATATTACTGAACTTTTCTAATAATCCTCTGCATTCCATTTGTATGTAAAATTGCACCAGAATTTAGACAGGAGCCAAGATTTGCGATCGCAATTTTGCAATCAAATCATTCAAACCATCCATATTAAGCCGATAACTTAAAGGATGGGCAATTAGTCTTGCAGTACTTTCAAACAGAGTTTCAATCTCAATTAAGCCATTTTCTCGCAGCGTTCGCCCTGTCGAAACCAAATCCACGATCGCTTCAGACATCCCCGTAATCGGCCCTAGTTCTACAGAACCAGACAGTGGTACAATTTCCACTGGTAGATCTAGACTTTGGAAATATTCGTAGGCGCAGTTAACAAACTTAGACGCAACTCTTCCATGAGTTGGAAGTTCCAAAGCTGAACGATAGGAACTAGATGCTTTCACTGCTACTGACAATCGACAAAGACCAAACTTTAAATCGACCAAGTGCGCTACTTTAGACTTCTTCTCTCGCAACACATCGTAACCGACAATGCCCAACTGTGCTTGACCATATTCCACATAAACTGGCACATCTTGCGCCCTTACCAGCAAAGCTCTAGCTATGTTATGAGGATCTTGAATCTGTAATTGTCGAGTACCTGAATCAAGAAAAGCACTAAAATCCAATCCTACAGACTGTAACAGACGGATACTGTCAGTTAAGAGTGCGCCTTTGGGCAATGCAACGGTAATCATAGCGATTTTAGATTTTAGATTTTAGATTTTAGAAGAGAGGATTACTTGTAAGAGCAAGTCGAATCTCAGTTTAACAAGAATGTACAGACGCAATATATAGGCTCATAACAAATCCAAAATCAGGCATTAAAATGCGAATACTCCTAGTTGATGATGAAGTTGAACTAACCGATCCACTCAGTCGCGTCTTAACCCGCGAGAGTTATAGTGTTGATGTGGCTTACGATGGGGAAGCAGGTAGCGAGCTAGCAACACAAAGAAGTTATGATCTACTAATTCTCGATTGGATGCTACCTGGTAAAACTGGGCTAGAAATTTGTCAACAGCTAAGGCGTGCGGGAAAAGCTACACCTGTTCTCTTCCTTACAGCTAAAGACACGATAGACGATCGCGTTCAAGGCTTAGATGCTGGTGCTGATGACTATCTAGTTAAGCCTTTTGAACTGCGAGAGTTACTAGCGCGAGTCCGCGCCTTGTTACGGCGATCTGCTGATATAAATTCCACTACAACCCATCGCCTTCAAGTAGCTGATTTGGAACTAGATTGTGAAAATCAGCTAGCTTACCGCACTGGACGCGCGATCGAACTATCTGAAAAAGAATCACAGTTACTAGAATATTTCATGCGCCATCAGAGTCAATTATTAACCCACACACAAATTCATCAACACCTGTGGAAAGAAGACGAACAACCAAGTAGTAACGTTTTGGCAGCTTTAATTCGGTTGCTGCGCCGCAAAATTGAAGCACCAGGGGAAACAACTTTGGTTCACACCGTCTACGGTAAAGGTTATCGATTTGGAGATAGCAATTAAAGGAATTGCAAATATTTTATAGTAGCAATGCCAAATCTTAATTGTGCCTACTCTACCAGTATTAAAGATAGTTTATTCTGTGCTTAATCCGATTTGGAGACAGAATTCATAAGTTAAAAAGAATAAATTTTATGTTTTGCATTCTGTCTTGTCAAAATTAATTTTTATTATGATAAATTCTATACTCTAATAGGTGTAGAGTATTACCACTCATATTTACTTGATCGTATTCCTTAAAAATCTTTCCACCCAACGCTTCTGGAATTTTGCGACTGGCAATATTTCTCCGGTCGACCGGATAATGAAGACACTCATAATTTAAGTTTTCATCCGCCCATTTTTTAATAGCTGCAATTGCCTCCAATCCATATTTATTGCCGTGTGCCGATCGCTTGAGCCAAATTCCTAATGCTGGATTTCCTGGGATATCATGAATACCTGCACAACCTAAAAATTCTTGAGATTCTTTTTTTAAAATCACAAAAATCAGAGCGCTACCATTTCCAACTTCTATAATTGACTGATTAATAAATAATTCTGTTTCAGCAATATCTTGAGGCGATCTCGGTTGCATATATATTGTAATTTTTTCAGTAAACTCTGAAAAAATATCTTTATTATATTTCATTGATATAGGCTGCAATACCAAACGATTTGTTGATATTTCTACATTCAATAAATTCATATTTTATTTTGACATTACTTGTTTATAGTGAGGTGGGCATTGCCCACCCACCTCCAAACCACAATTGCCAATTACCCATTAGCATCTGTAGTTAGGATTTTATTGATGGTATTTTGTAACTTTTCCCTCAATGATTGTGCTTCTCGATAAGCAACAGTTCGGTCTAATTGTGAAGTAACATTAGATCGATCTTGCACTGTCTTTGAACCAACTTGATATAAAGGTTGGATAAAATAACGCAGGCGACTTCTCATTGCCCAAACTCCCATTGATGGAAACAGCGCAAATACAGGCATCAAAAAAGAGAGGGGTAAGAAAGGTAGGTAAAAAAGTTTAGCTAATTTTTTCAGATTAACTGTGAAAGGATGCAAAAACTCATTACCAATGCAAATAACTGGAAGAATGGGAACTGAAGCGCGATCGCTTAATCTAATAAAACTTAAATCAAAAGTTTGCAGTTGATAGCGCTTGAACCATCCCTTTCCTGGTCCCCGTAAACCTTCGGGGGCGTAAAGTAAAATAGTTTTTTGTGCTAGTGCCGCCTCAAAATCATCTTTCTCTGCCCTCACACCACCCAAAACTTGCGACCATCCAGGGGGCAACCACCACAACATCCAAGGATGGTCAAACAAAGCAACACCAGCCAGCGGCTGCACCACCCAACCGCGTTTTTCGCTTAAAAGATAACCCAACGCCAAGAAGTCCCAAGGGAAAGACATTCCAGCATGGTTTATTGCCACAATTAATGGCCCCGTCTGGGGTAAGTTCTCAATTTGTCTGAGTTCCGCACGGAAATAATATTTTACAATTGGCGCTAGAATTTCATCTCGAAAAGCTTGCTGATAACTTGGATCGAACTGACAATCCTGATTCTTGGGTAAACGAAAACCTAATCGCAACCAGCGCAACAGCAGGGCTAAATAAAATCCCCCCGGAATTAAAAACAATCCGTATTCCAGCCAGTTCCAACCATCAGGATCGGCATGATAATGTTGCCAATGGCGATTGAATAGAATCAGCCAGCCGGGAGGATACCACAGGCAAAACCAATCGAACCAGGTAAAGCTATATCCACTCACTCTAGGTATATTTCAGTAACTAAACCAACTTCATCCTATATAAAGTGCTATGGGAATTGCCAAATCTCTTTTTTATTTCGTTCTGGCTGGACTATGCGAAATTGGTGGAGGATACCTGATTTGGTTATGGTTGCGGCAAGGTAAGAGTTTTTGGTTTGGCGTGTTGGGAGGAGTGTTGTTAACTGTGTATGGAATTATCCCGACGCTACAACCCGTGAACTTTGGACGAGTTTATGCCGCCTATGGTGGAGTGTTTATCTTCCTAGCGTTGCTTTGGGGCTGGCAGATTGATAAAATTGTCCCAGATAAGTTTGACATAATCGGGGCATTAATTGCGATCGCTGGTGTTTTCGTAATTATGTATTTTCCCAGACGCTAAACAGTAGCTCTGGCACTTAGAGACTGAATCAGTTTTTCTACTCTTTCTTTGACTTCATCCCGCACTCTGCAAAAAGTTTCTATTGTTTGTCCCTCTGGATCTTCCAGTTGCCAATCTTGGAATACTTCTCTTAACACCCACTCTTGAGGTAAATTCACCCCACAACCACATAAAGAAATCACCGCATCGTAATCTTCCGGCTGAAAATCACTCAATGGTTTAGATGTTTGATTGCTGATATCAATACCAACCTCAGACATCACTTGCACCGTCACCGGATCTACCTGACTAGCTTCCAATCCGGAACTCGCAACTTCAATCTTACCTGCTCCCAGGGTTCGGGCAAAACCTTCAGCCATTTGAGAACGGCGAGAATTCTTCTTGCAAACAAACATTACTCTTTTCATGGTGTTTTTGGTTATTATTTATTGACAAAGTTAAACATTTATGCGTTTGTACGTGAATTAACTTCAAGCGCCTTATTCGCTACCTTGATAGTCTCCTTAGCTGTTTCCTTACGTTCGCTATATCTGTCTGTGAGATCATCAACTTTGTCGCGCAACAGCAGAGTGAACTTATAAAGTTCTTCCATCACATCAACGACGCGATCGCGGTAAGGCGAATCCTTCATCGTGCCATCTTCATTAAACTCGTTGTAAGCTTTCGCCACCGAAGACTGATTCGGTATAGTAAACATCCGCATCCAACGCCCCAATATCCGCAGCGTATTAACTGCATTAAAAGACTGAGAACCACCGCTTACTTGCATAACTGCTAAAGTTCTGCCTTGAGTTGGTCTAACTGCTCCTAAAGTTAAAGGAATCCAGTCAATTTGATTTTTCATCATGCCGCTAATGTTGCCGTGCATCTCTGGCGAAGACCAAACTTGACCCTCTGACCACAAGCTTAATTCCCTTAATTCTTGTACCTTGGGATGTGTATCTGGCACACTGCCGTAAATTGGTAACTCACGCGGATCGAAAAAGCGAACTTCTGCTCCAAATTCCGCGATGATTCTAGCAGCTTCCTCTGCTAGCAAACGGCTATAGGAACGCTCTCGTAAAGAGCCATATAAAAACAAGATTCTCGGTTTGTGAGCAAACGTTGTCATCATTTCACCCAAACATTTCTCTGCGTACTCTGCGCTCTTTGCGGTTTGATTTACCTAATATCCTTAAAGCCATTCGACAAATGCCGATATACAATCACCGCTAACTGCGCCCCCAAAATTGGTGCTAGCCAATAAACCCAGTGATGCTGCCAAATTCCTCCTACCACAGCAGGGCCAAGCGATCGCGCAGGATTCATACTCGCGCCCGTAATTGGTCCCATGAATGCAGCTTCCAATCCCACCGTCAAGCCGATCGCTAATCCAGCAAAGCCAATATGAGCGCGGCGATCAAGTCCGGAACCCAAAATCACAAACATTAATATGAAGGTCAGAACGGTTTCCAATAGCAAAGATTGCAACCAGTTGCCGTGAAGTGGTACAGTTGCGCCCAAGGAACCCACCCGTCCCAGGCTAATCAGCAACATAGCTGAAGCGGCGATCGCTCCTATACACTGTGCCAAAATATAAGCCAATACGCGGCGCTTGGGAAAAAAACCACTTGCCCAAAACCCTAGTGTCACAGCAGGGTTAAAGTGTGCGCCACTCAGATGTCCCATCCCATAAATCAAAGCAGCAACTACTGCACCAAACACAAAGCTGATACCTAAATGAGTCACCGCTTTGTCACTCAGTTCGTTCACCATCACTGCACCAGTACCTGCAAACACTAGAGTAAAAGTACCAATACCTTCAGCAATCGCCTCTGGCCAGCAATGAGTCATAGAGTTTAGCAGTGAAACTGGCAAAGCTAGCTTCATATCAATATGTCCTTTGTAGTATCTGATTCCTTTAATACCTTTATCCATTCACATTGGTTGTAATGCTTTCGTAGAGCGTCCCTACTTGGTCTATGTGCCTCATCTTTAGGAAGATACAAAAGTCTGTTGTCAAGGTCACCGTAACAAGTACTGCGTAAGCTAGGAGCAATATAAACCCTCATTTTCTCTGGTTCAACTGTAAGCAGGTGAGAGTCAAAGAGTTTATGCAGATCTGTTCGCAAAAGTAATCCATTTGAGATTTGATCCGAGCGAACACCATAATAAGGAACAATGTGGGCAGCTTCTAATACTTCTTCTACATTGCAGCCCGTAATCTGGCATTGGCAATTGTAGACATTGAGCAAGTGTTGATGAAACTGAGCTTGTCCCGGTCGCTGAACAAGAGATATAGTGGTTCGTTTTCTCTCATCTTCAATACTTTCTAGATCGTATTCCTCACAGCAATCCTCACATAATCGCTGTGATATTTGACTTTGGCTGCTATACTCTGCCAAATATTCCTCTAAAACGCTCAACTGGCTGAAATTTAAGCTGTAGTAAATCCAACGTCCTTGTTGTCGTGAATTAACCAAGCCCGCTTCCTTCAAAGTTTTTAAGTGAAAAGACAGCTTAGATTGAGTTGCTCCCAAAGCTGTACATAGGTCACAGACGCAAAGCTCCCGCCCCCGCAAAAGTTCCAGTATCCTAATCCGTAGTGGTTCAGATAATGCATGAAAGCCAGCAACAATTAAATCTGAACTGATAGGGGAAGTAAGTTGCATCAACTTTTTTTGATATGTTTTTTTGAATATTAACCCTATTTTGACTGGAAAGCAATGTCTGACGAATTGCTGCTACGGAGCAATGTAACTATTTTAAGTGGATGAAAAAACCAACCAGTATTTTCACCCAGACGAGCGACAACAGTTATATATAGTTCAGTATTTTTTCTAGAAATTCAATCGCTATTAAGTGTATATACTGTCTGTTGGATTTGGGAGCATGATTAAAAGGAAAATTCTCAACCACTCGCTTGATCGGAAGTGAGTATACTCATTTGGAGAAAAAATGGAACTGAAGCTCAGCAACCCACGCGCGATCGCAAAACAAATCATGAGAGATAGTATTCCCGAAGCGCTTCGGGTTGAGAATGAGGCATTCTTTGCAGCACTCCTTCAAAAGATTAAGAATCATCCTTTTTCCCGTAATCCCGCAATCGCTGCTTTGAATTCTGGCGCGTTCGACAAAGTTGCTTTGCGAGACATTCATCTCGATTTTCATTATGCAGGTGTGCAAGTCTTCACCGACGCAATTCTGATGGCGCAGTTTCATACCCGACAACTGGAGAATCGTCTGGGAACAAAAGGTAAGATGGCATCTCGCTTTCTTCTCACTCTCAACATCTTTGATGAGTTTGGTTTCCTTCCAGGTTGCGGTGAAGACGATTACTATCTGGGAAATCCAATGATGTCGCACCCGGTGTTGTTTGATGCAGTCTTGGATGAACTCGGTGCAGACGCTAGTGTGCGAAAATCTTTCATTGCAAGCCTTGCTGCTAGGAATATTCGAGGCTGCTTCCTGAATGCGTTCGCAGACTTCTGGAGTCTCTTAGCCATTCTCGCCGTTGCGGAAGAGGAAGTTATGTTGTTTAGTCCAGCGATGCGCGAAGCTACAAAGGCAGTAGGAGTTGACGTATCTCGTGGCTACTATATGGTACACGGTAGCAGCGATGATGCCCAAACGAATGGTTTTGACGACGATCATCAAAGTGACGTTTTGTATATATTCTTACATACTGCCCAGCCGCAACAATATGCACATATTCGCTCTGCTGCAATGAATTTCTGCGCTCTTTGGGATGCTTTCTGGCACAAACAGATGGAACGTCTGCCAATGCGATCGCACTCTTCAAGTATGGTAACTGGGATCTACTAGTATTAAACTTAAAGTCTAAACTAGTTCAAATCCTCATCGAGCTTTTCTTGATTCGACAAAGAAAGAGAAGCTATTTTTTGTTATTAGGTTTAAGCCAGTTAGGCTATTTACTTTGTCATTCGCTCCTGGGCTAGGCATCTGTGCAATACGCGATCGCGCTGGCGCAATAAACTTGGAAAAATAAATTAAATATTACAAAAAATTAGGCTAAAAGCCCCGCTCATAAATTTATGACGGACAGAAGTCAAGTATAATAACAAACTTGAATTCTAGGAACACTTTGACCATTTTTTTAGTCCGATTTACTACGTGGTTCATTCTCATAGGAGAATTTCAATGTTAATATCCAAACGTTGGCAATCTAAAACTGCACTAATCTTGGCACTGGGAATGACCTCAACAGCAGTTGTACCAATGTTGATTTCTACTCCTGCGCTTGGCAGTTCCCAGTCTTACAAAAGCGGACTACTTTTATCACAATCCTCAACTGGAGTAGTTCAATCTGGCACAATAATACCAGTTCGATATAGGAAAGAGAAAATTATTGTTAAGCCAGACGAAACAGCAAAAATCGATTTAACTGTAGCCGAAAATATTACCTCAAACAGAGGCACAGTAGTAATTCCAGAAGGTACTCGGATCAGAGGCGAACTAAGACCTGCGGATGGCGGTAGTCAGTTTGTTGCTAGAGAACTGATCCTGCAAAATAGAAAAAAGGGTTTGCCAATTAGGGCATCATCCGATGTGGTTAGTGATACTGAAACGCTGACTGAAAAATCAAGTCCAGACATTCTCAAGGGTGCTGCCATTGGTGCGGCGGCTGGTGCAGTCTTGGCGGAAATATTTGGTGGGATTAACCTGGGGGAAGTCTTAGCAGGTGCTGGAGTCGGTGCGATCGCCTCAACAATTTTCGGAGGCAAAAAAGAAAAAGAAGTGGAAGTAGTTGTGGTTAGACCAGAAAGAGATTTAGCATTGACCTTGGAGGAAGATTTAGTAGTGCGTCGCTAATCTGGATAAATTTAAGCCTCTAAACCGAGCAGGAAAAGACAAAATCCTTAATAAAAATATCTTTGATGCGATCGCTTTGTTTGATGACTTCTTTACAAGCGATCACTTTTTTTACCAAGTTAAATATCTTCCGCTCCCATTTAACTTAACTAAGCTAACCACATCTGCATTACATATTTTTCGTAGTATTCATGCTGTTCAACAACACCGCTCATCTACAACTTACAGTTTTTTAATTACGACAAAAGATGTACGGGCGCACAAGCCTTGTACCCCTACGACTTAACTTGACTCTCCATCCCGCCGCCCTAATTCATAGACTCCACAACCCACACACGCCAGCATACCTACACTGATTGCCCAACTCTGACCTAAACTGAGTTCAATGCCATAGTTACATAAGCCACCAATGATTAAAAACGGCACAATGCTGAACAAGGAAGCATAAAAAGCGTTTTGGGATTCTCTGCCTTTGCGAGTTCTTTCAAATTCTGATTCACTGGTATAGAGCGATCGCTCGGCAAAGTTAAACCAGCGCTGTAGTTGCAGCATCAACCATTCTCCTTGTGCAGGCAAGCCCAAATATAGAGCCAAAGACCATAAACTCGCTCCTGCGATCGCAGTGGCACTCAGATCGAACTTAAACGGTAGCATTTCTGTCAGCATGAGGCAGGAGTCGTTTGGAAACTTAAGTTTAATTAAGGGCTTTAAAAAATTTTAACGATAAAGTTAAACATTCACACAAAATTTATAAAAATTGTGCGGCTCCTAGCGGGTAACTTACCCGGTACAAATTGTTGTTATCTCTATGTTTACTACTTTTTGCGGCAATCCGGCTAGAATTGCGATCGCTAACTCAGTAAAATTACACTTGCCAAAAAAGTATAAATAATGTTAAGTTTTTGCAGGCTTTTTGTCAGTTTATCTGGAAAAGCAAACTGTCATATAGAGTCGCTTCGGAACCGAAGCGTTTGTATTAAGTACGTTTGGATCGAGCAACTCATGCTTGAGCTAGTGAGTATTCGGTCATCAACGTTGTCTTTTCAAGCCTTTTAAATGTTTGATATGAGTCATCTGCTAAATCCCAAGCAAAAAAGCTCCAATCGTTGCGGAAAAATCCTAATTGTGGCAGTGCTGAGTCTGGCAATACCAATATTGGGCTGGAAGCAACCAGAAGTTAAGGCTAAACAGGTAGCAACCAGCAACCCTTGGAACAGCGCTAAGTTTCCAGTTGAAAATTTTCAAGCCTACGGTTCTCCATTTGGCTACCGCCGCTCTCCTTTTGGCGGTGCTAGCACGGAATTTCATAGCGGCTTAGATATAGTTGCACCCCAAGGTAGTTACATTCGCAATTGGTGGGCAGGTCAAGTAATTAAGGTTGCTGATGGAGATGCTTGCGGTACTCATGTTGTGATTCAATCTGGGGGATGGCAGCACGTCTACTGCCATATGCAAGGGCAGGTAGGAACACAGGGTAACAACCGCTATCTACTTGATCGCCAAGGTGGGATTGTAATTTGGCAAGGACAGCTAGTAGCTGCTGGGGCAAGAATTGGTCGTGTAGGCATGACAGGACGCACCACAGGCCCCCATCTCCACTGGGGGCTGAAGTATGCCAACAATTATATCGACCCTGCCATCGTTCTCAGAGCTATGTATCAACAACAAGTAAGTCGTAAGCCATGATACAACTTACGACTTATCCTTTGCCCTATACCCAAGTCAAAGAGCAATAGACAGCTTTTGATTTTCAGTTTTGTTTTGAGTAAATTCAGCAACAAGTTGCCGGAATTGCTCTCCTTCAATCGTCTCATGCTCTACCAACATATCTACTAGGCGATCAACCAAGGCTCGGTTTTCGCTAATGAGCGTGCGGGCTTGTTGAAAACAACGCTGGGCGATCGCTCTGACTTGGCGATCAATTTCATTTCCCTTTTCTAGTGAGTACTCCGCTCGATCCATCCAGTCTCGACCGAGAAATACTTCATTACCTGGGCTTTCCAGCGCCACTGGCCCTAGCTCGGACATTCCGTAAAGCGTTACCATTTCACGAGCCAGGTTAGCTACCATTTTCAAGTCGCTCGATGCTCCGGTAGTAACTTCCGATCTGCCAAACACTTCAGCTTCTGCTGCTAAGCCACCCAAGGCGATCGTAATTCGATCCAAAATCCAAGCACGACTGCGCAAATAACTACTGTCAACGTTTTCTTCATCTGGCACGCTTTGGGCAAAGCCGCCAATTCCACCAGAACGGGGAATAATCGTGACTTTGTTTAAGGGATCGGAATTTTTCAGCAGTGTAATTAGTAAAGCGTGACCGATTTCATGGTAAGCCAGCAGCCGCTTTTTCTTGCTGTCTAGTAGCGGTGTCAGCGAAAAACCAATAGTAATGCGGTCAATTGCATCACTGATTTCCAAAGGTGTAATTGCCTCTTTGCGTCTACGTGCTGTGAGAATTGCCGCTTCGTTGAGCAAGTTAGCTAAGTCTGCGCCCGAAAATCCGGGGGTACGCTGGGCCACTGCTTCCAAAGATACAGTTGGATCTACCTTCTTATTGCGGGCATGAACTTGCAAAATTCCCAAACGACCTTTGTATGCGGGCAGATCCACTGTCACTTGGCGGTCAAATCTCCCCGGACGCAATAATGCTGTGTCTAACACATCCGGACGGTTGGTTGCAGCAATAATAATGATGCCTGTATTGCCTTCAAACCCGTCCATTTCTGTGAGCAACTGGTTGAGGGTTTGTTCTCTTTCGTCATTACCGCCACCAATTCCGGCTCCCCGTTGTCTTCCTACTGCGTCAATTTCATCGATGAAGATCAGACAAGGGGCGTTTTCTTTTGCTTTTTTAAATAAGTCGCGGACGCGGGATGCACCCACACCGACAAACATTTCGACAAATTCACTACCAGATATGCTAAAGAATGGCACACCAGCTTCACCCGCTATAGCTTTGGCTAGCAGTGTCTTACCTGTTCCCGGCGGCCCCACCAGCAACACGCCTTTGGGAATCCTAGCTCCAACTGCTGTAAAGCGTTCTGGCTGTTTCAAGAAGGTGACGACTTCTTGCAATTCTTCTTTAGCTTCATCAACCCCAGCCACATCATCAAATTTGATGCCTGTTTTGGCTTCCATTTGGAATCTGGCGCGGGATTTACCAAAGTTCAAAGCTTGATTAGAAGAATTAGTTGAGCGGCGTAGGAGCAATAGCATTAAAGCCATCAAAGGTACAATCCACAATAGATTAGCCAACAGCCCCATAGCGGCTCTGCTATCCGCTGAAGAATTTACCTCTACCTGAACTTTGTTGTTACGGGCTTTTTCAATTAACTCCGAGTTTTGCTGCAACAGCAACACCTCTTTTGGCGGCTGGTTGGGCTTTTGTCCTTTGAGTTGAACTTTTGCTACGTTCTGCGATGGGTCAAGCTCAATTTTGGTAACTCTGCCGCTATCAATGTTGCGCAACAATTCGCCGTAGTTTAGAGAGTTGGGATCTTCTTTTTGCGCTAGTGCTGGGGTGCCCACAAGCATTGACTGAAATATCAGCCAACTAGCTGCTAAATGCCACAGGCCTTTATGCGCCTGTTTGCCCGCCAAAGTCTTGCTGCTTGGTGGTTGCTGCCCAATTAAAGTCAGTTTGCGCGAACCTCTCATAATTTCATCGCCCTTTGTCTGCTGCCTTGACCCGAACATGATTTTGGAAAATTAGACGGCAAGCAGCGCCATACCGCCTTTTTGCCTTGGCATAAGCCAGAAAATCAAATCTTCCAAAATCTAGTGTAACTTCCAAAACATGGCTACTGCTGCCTTCGTCGCGATCAAAGAGTTGCTCAATCCCAAGGATAGAAGTTTCTCTAAGCTAACGTGAAGTTGAATTAGACATGGTAAAAATACAAGCTGCTATAATTGTAGTCGTAATGACTTCGGTTAGCAAGAGAAAAATGTAATTCATGCTTTCCTCGTTTGAGAGACGCGATTAGCCTCTCTAAAATGTTTTCTGTCTTAATAGATAATTCCCAGCACGATACAAAAGGATTGCTAAAATGGTCAAAATAGTTGGAATTGGCGGTAGTTTACGGCGTGACTCCTACAGCCAAATAGCTCTAAATGTGGCTGCTAGCAGAGTAGAAGCGCTGGGAGCCGAAATGGAAGTTTTAGACTTACGGCTGCTTCAGCTACCATTTTGTAATGGAGAAGATGAATATCCAGACTATCCCGATGTAAAGCGGTTGCAGCAAACTGTCAAACAAGCAGATGGCTTAATTTTAGCGACACCGGAGTATCACGGCAGCGTTAGCGGTGTGTTAAAAAATGCTTTGGATTTGATGAGCTTTGAACAACTTGATGGTAAAGTTACCGGACTAATTAGCGTCTTGGGGGGGCAGCCTAACAGCAATGCACTGAATGACTTGCGGATAATTATGCGCTGGGTGCATGGTTGGGTGATTCCCGAACAAATTGCTATTGGACAAGCTTGGAAAGCCTTCGATCCAGAAGGTAAGCTATTGGATGAAAAACTCTCCCAGCGTTTCGATTCTTTTGCTCAGAGTTTAGTTGAAAATACTCGCAAAATTCGCGGCATCAATTAGTTCAGATAATATCTGATGTGAATTGAGAATGGCGAGAAAAGAGCGAATTTACAAGTCAAGAAAGCGATAATGCAGCAGTTTTTACATCCAATGTACCTACTGCTATTTATCGCTTTTTAGTATTAACTAATACTGAGGTAAATTACACGGAAGTTTTAGATAAATCAAAAAGTATGAAGAAAAAATATCTGTAGTAGGGTGGGCATTGCCTACTAAGCCAATTAATGGTGGGCAATGCCCACCCTACTGACAGAAATTATAAAGAAGTTTTAGATAACTTAAAAAGCCAAGTAATAGTGGGCATTGCCCACCCTGCTACTGAGGTAAATTACAGGGAAGTTTTAGATAAATTAAAAAGTATGGATGAAAAAATATCTGTAGCTGAGTATGTAGAGCAAATGGCAATGTTGCTGGATTTGCAACTCAAGCCAGAACATCGTACTGGTGTAATTGAGAATTTTGGACAAATTAAGGCGATAGCGAGACTTGTTAACGAATTCCCTCTACCTGATAACATCGAAATTTCGCCAATATTTGAACCATGAATCTAAACTGGGCTGATGCCGTATCAATAGCAACTGCTGTGCGTGAAGGTAAAATTAGTGCGGTGGAAGTTGTTTCTTGTGCCCTCAAAAGAATTGAAGGAGGGAGGGAACTTAACTGTTTTACTGCTGTAACTTGCGATCGCGCTGTGACAGATGCTGAAGAAATTGATCGCGCGACTTCTTCTGGAAAAGATCCTGGAAGATTTGCGGGTGTGCCTTTTGCTGTCAAAAATTTATATGATATTGCTGGTTTAACTACCTTGGCTGGGTCGAAAATTAATGCTGAAAACCCCCCAGCCACTCAAGATGCCACAGCAGTGGCAAGGCTGAAACAAGCAGGTGCTGTACTCGTGGGGGCATTAAATATGGATGAGTACGCTTATGGATTCGTGACAGAAAATTCTCACTACGGCGCTACGCATAACCCCCACGATCTCAAAAGAGTAGCTGGTGGATCTTCTGGTGGTTCTGCGGCTGCTGTGGCTGCTGGGTTAGTACCACTAACTTTGGGTTCTGATACTAATGGTTCAATTCGCGTACCTGCTGCTTTATGCGGTGTATTTGGTTTAAAACCTACTTATGGGCGACTGTCACGGGCTGGAGTAGTGTTATTTTCCAGCAGTTTTGACCACATTGGATCTTTTGCTCGTTCGGTAAGAGATATTGCCACAGCGTTTGATATTCTGCAAGGAGCAGACGAGCGCGATCCTGTTTGTACCAAACGATCACCAGAAGAGACGTTTCATGAAACCTCTCTACAACAAGATATTGATGGTTTGCGCATAGCCATTGCTGGCGACTATTTCCTCAAAGGTGCCGATCCAGAAGCATTAGAGGCAGTAGAACGAGTTGCACAGGCTTTGAATGTCAAAGATTATGTTATTCTACCAGAAGCACGCCGCGCCCGTGCTGCGGCGTTTGTAATTACAGCTTGTGAAGGGGCAAATCTGCATTTCAACCAGTTGCGATCACGTCCGGATGATTTCGATCCAGCAACACGCGATCGCTTTCTTGCTGGAACCATGATTCCCGCCAGTTGGTATATTCAAGCTCAAAGGTTTCGCCGTTGGTTCCGCCAAAGAGTTCGGGAAGTTTTTCAGAATGTAGATGTAATTTTAGCTCCGACTACACCTTGTCCCGCCCCATTAATTGGTCAAAAAACAATGATTTTGGATGGAGAAGAAATTCTTGTGCGTCCCCATCTTGGCTTGTTTACCCAGCCTTTATCCTTCATTGGTTTACCGATTATATCTGTACCAATTCAGCGTCCAAATTCCTTACCTTTAGGCGTGCAATTAATTGCTGCACCTTATAATGAGGCGCTAATTTTAAGACTTGCCGCCGTATTGGAGGCTGAGGGTGTCGTATCTGCTGCTGTTGTTTAAATTAATATTTTAGGTACAGATAGTTTGAGCTATGGGGAGTGTCAAAGGGTGTTGTATAGATATAAGATGTTTAATCTGTTTGCGATCGTTCCAGATCGCTGAGCAATATATTTGCACTTTATATTCACTACGATCTTTGCGGTAGTTTGTTATCTCAGCATCAAAAGGTTGTCCCTGTGACAGGCGGCGACGTAACTGTTTTAAGACTGAGCAATCTGTTCGATCACCTTAAATTATCTCTCAGAGCAGAGTAAAACCTTTCTAGCACAAGGGTTGCTAGTGGTTTCAATGGATGCAAAGAAGAAAGAATTGGTTGGACAATTCAAAAATCAAGGGTTAGAGTGGCAACCTCAAAAGCAACCACTTACTGCCAATGTTCATGACTTTCCTGATCCACAACTTGGGTTCGCAATTCCCTATGGTATCTATGATATTGGTCAAAACCCTAGATGGGTTTGGGTTGGGCAAGACCATGATACTGCCAGTTTTGCCGTTGCTAGCCTGCAATGCTGGTGGCAATTGGTGGGTCATCTAACTTATCCTCGTCTTTTTTCTCATATCAGCATGAATTGGCGCGGTCGTCCCCTGATCCGCCATGAAGTGATAGTGGAGTTGATTGCTGTCACAACAACCGCTCACGGTCTAACAGTACAAGCGGAACTCGATACAGGGGTTTATCCCCTAAAAGTTAAGTTATCAGATGCCGAATTAGCAACTGTCCAAATCAATCCTCACCCATTTCATGGTGAATGGAACTATACAATTTCATCGCAGCAAATCAAACAACAACTTGTAACATTTGTTTCTTGACAAGCCCTTAGATAAATTAGTTGCACCATTATTAGGAGGAATCACTATAAGGGCTGCAAATAGTTGCTTTAACACAAATATCTCTTACGACTCTAAAAGTATGGACTAAAAATTTCGCTACTCTTGCAACTATGGAGCGCATCATCCACAGTTGTGGTAGTCGAGGCAGTTCCTAAGCCAGTTGTAAGTTAACCATAGCGGTGTAATTTGGAGAAATAAAACACTCGACCGTCGACAAATTGCATAAACAACTGCCCCAGAGATTTGAATAATGATGTTTCGCCAAGGGACGTTTCGGGGGAAGCTTCAAGAAAGCTGCCGCCCAGACATAGCCTTCTGCTACAAAGAAGGACTGTTTTACTTAATCACCGGCTCTCGTTCGCGCGATTGAGCTTTGGCAACAGAACCTTTGGATTTACGAGATATATTAAAGCGATCGCGGGCATTGCCAATAACGATATATAATACTGGCACGACAAACAAACTCAAGAAAGTAGCAACCAGCATTCCACCAAAAACAGCAGTACCGAGAGATTGCCTGCTAGCAGCACCTGCGCCTGTAGCAATTGCCAGCGGAAAAATCCCCAAAAGAGTAGAAAGCGCAGTCATGAGAATTGGTCTTAAACGCTGTTGCGACGCTTCCACAACCGCTTTGGTAATCGAAAAACCGCGATCGCGCAACTGGTTAGCAAATTCTACAATCAGAATTGCATTCTTACTAGCCAAACCAATCAGCATCACCAGGCCAACTTGGCAATAGACATCGTTAGGTAGACCGCGCAGAGACTGTGCCAACAGCGCACCCATGATAGCTAGGGGGACTGATAGCATGATAATTATGGGGTCAACATAATTCTCGTACTGGGCAGCTAGAACCAGAAAGACAAATACAAGTCCCAAACCAAAAATGATTGGTGCTTGACCGCCCGACTCTTTTTCATCTAAAGAAATTCCCGACCATTCATAACCCATACTTGCGGGTAAAACCTCGGAGGCTCGTTGCTCCATTGCAGAGATTGCCTGTCCAGAGCTATAGCCATCAGCCGCAGAACCATTGATTTCAATCGCACGGAACAAGTTATGATGATTAATTGTTTGCGCTCCAGTAGTGGGAGTAAGCTTCACCAGATTACTTAAAGGAATCATTTGATTATTGGCAGAACGAACGTAAAGTTTGCCAATATCATCAGGATTCGAGCGAAATTCTGCGTCTGCTTGGACATACACCCGATAAGTTCGCTGCTGCAAATTGAAATCGTTGACGTAGCGCGAACCCATGTAAGACTGTAGTGTATTGAAGATATCGTCTACATTGACTTGTAGCGCCTCAGCTTTGTCACGGTTTACTTCAATTTGCATCTTCGGTGTATTCGCAGCAAAAGTACTAAATACACTTTCTAAACTGGGTGTTTGATTTCCGCGTTCAATTAAATTGTTCATAACTTGCACCAGGCTATTGAGTTCGGTATTGCCTGCTTGGTCTTCTAAATAAAACTGAAAGCCGCTAATACTACCCAAACCTTGAATTGCTGGCGGATTCGTTGGCACTATTCTGGCTTCGGGAATTGTCGACAGGGTTGAACGCAACTTGCTAATTATTTCCGCTGCTGACTGACCTTTTCCAGTGCGCTCATCCCAAGGCTTGAGCGTGGTAAAAATCACACCACTGTTGGAAGTCCCACCGCCACCAAAACTAAAGCCACCTAGGGCAAAAGTGTTTGACACTTCGGGAATTTTAAGGATAGTTTCTTCCACCCGGCGCATAACTTGACTGGTGTAGTTGAGCGAAACTCCTTGTGGGGCTTGGATAAGCGTAAAGATCCGACCTTGATCTTCGTCAGGAAGAAATGCTGTAGGTACGCGCAGATAAAGCCAACCTGTCAGCCCCAAGGAAGCGATAAATAGCAACACTACGATTCCTTTCAGGCTGGTTAAGCGGTTAAGCGAAAGCGAATATGCCCTTTGCGTCGAGTTGAGAAACCAGTTAATTCGAGCGAAAATCCACCCCATAAAACCAGTAGGGCTTGGTTGTTGACGCAACAGTAGGCCTGAAAGGGAGGGAGTAAGAGTCAGGGCAAGAAAAGTTGAAATTGCAATCGAAAAGGCGATTGTGAGCGCAAATTGGCGATAAATCTGTCCGGTAGCTCCTGGAAAAAAGGCGACTGGCACAAACACTGCCATTAGCACCAAACTTGTGGCAATTACTGCTCCAAATAGCTCTCTCATCGCTTCCGAAGCAGCCTGACGCGGCGGCATTCCTTCGTCCTGAATCAAGCGTGAGATATCCTCAACTACAACGATCGCGTCATCTACCACCATCCCTGTTGCTAAAGTTAGCCCAAATAAGGTAAGAGTGTTAATTGAAAACCCAAAAGCCTTGACAAAGGCAAAGGTACCAATTAAGGATAGGGGAATGGTGATTACTGGAATTAAGGTAGTGCGCCAGTCCTGCAAGAATAGAAAAATTACGGCAATAACTAGCGCGATCGCTTCAAACAGAGTCTTGATTACTTCAGAGAGTGACTCTTCTACAAACTCAGTCGTGTCAAACGCCAGCTGATATTTGATTCCTGGGGGAAAATTTGCAGACAGTTTCTGCATTTGGGCTTTAACTGCCCTGCCAACCTCTAAAGCATTGCTACCTGGAAGAGGAAATATGCCAATACCCACAGCCTCATTGCCACTAAATCTGAGGAACGAACTGTAATTTTCGGCTCCCAGTTCCGCCCGTCCCACATCTTTCAACTTGACCAACGTCCCACCAGTACTTGAGATGACAATGTTATCAAACTCCGAAGTATCTACAAGTCTCCCTACAGCTTCCAAGTCAATTTGATACATTTGTTCATCATTGGCAGTAGGTGGCTGACCGATTTGCCCCGCCCCCACCTGTAAGTTCTGCCTGTCGAGCGCATCAACCACATCTTGAGCGGTGAGATTGCGACTGGCAAGTTTATTCGGGTCTAACCACAAACGCATGGCATAGCGGCGTTCCCCAAAAATTCGCGCCTCACTCACACCATTGATTCTTTGCAGCGCATCTACCAGGTAAAGATCGGCATAGTTACTTAAAAATAAATTGTCATACTCTTTGTTTTCTACATACAGCCCCATTGCTAAGAGAATGTCGTTAGACTGTCGAGTTACAGTCACTCCAGTTTGCTGCACCTGTTCTGGCAGTTGCGGTTCAGCGATCGCTACTCGATTTTGGACATCAACAGCTGCAATATCTCTGCTGCGCGACGAATCAAATGTGACTCTAATCGTACTCGTGCCATTATTAGTGCTGCTGGAGTCGATGTAGCGCATACCCTCGACACCATTAATTTCCCTTTCCAAAACAGTCGTGACCGTGTTTTCTACGACTTCAGCACTTGCCCCGACATAGTTAGCAGTCACAACAACTTGGGTTGGGGCAATTTGTGGATATCGCGCCGCGGGTAAGGTGGGAATGCTAATTGCCCCTAATAGCAGGATGATGATGGCACAGACACTCGTAAATACAGGTCGCTTAATGAAGAAATCAACAAACATAGGCGCTGTGATGAGTCCCAGTAGAAGTAACCATTGCTGCTTCTTAGTTTTCTTGACAAATGTGACACTAAGATGTCACAGTCTGAGGGGATGACTCTCCCCTCTTTCCATCTCTCTCTTGTCTTCTATCGCAAATTTGCTGGAACCTGTTTCGGGATAGTCCATAAGTAGATGGTGGAACCTTCTTTTGTCTTCACCACTCGATCTGGTTTCCAGTTACCCATATCAAAGTCATGCGAGACAACGCGAGTTCCGGGTTTGAGTTGCTTAAATAGCTGCGGGCGCAACTTCACATTCAGCGAAGGCAGCAAATAAAGTGTTACGACTGTTGCCGGGCTAATATCCGTTGTAAACAAGTCTTGGTTGAGAAACTTCACCCGGTCTGTTACTCCTGCCTTTTGGGCGTTGGCGTTAGCCTCTTGTATCCGTTCTGGGTTAATATCTATACCGATGCCACGAGTGCCAAACTTTTGTGCTGCTGTAATTGGGATACGTCCATCGCCACTACCAAGGTCGTAAATTACATCATCTTTCGTCACTTTTGCCAGTGCCAGCATTTCGTCTACAACTTCTTGAGGTGTTGGCACATAAACAACATCGGGTTCGCGTTTTGGGTTTTGAACAGGAGTTTGAGTTTGTGGTGTTTGAGCATTAGCTTGGGGTAATTGGGTGTGTCCAGCAATCCCCAAACTGGCAATACTTACACTTGCCATCATTAATAATAGTGTTTGTCGAAACCGCATCGTTTTTCTTTCCTCGCTTCAAAATCAGGGTGACGCATCCGCCGCGCTAGCAATGGCGAACCAAGCACAGTTGATTGCCGCAGCTGCACAATGGTGTGAGCTTGAGCAGATTGCGACACTCGTAATCACCATACTCTACTACTGCTGGTGCGGCGCGCGCTCCTTGGATGCGATCGCGCTGTAGCGTTACTGGTATAGCCAATTTCTCACGGTAGGTTGGCTCATAAAAACTGTTGTTAGACGAGGCTTAAGGACAGAGGAATACATTTCTATCTTGGTAATTGCCAAGCAGCGGACTATTTCGGTCTGGAATTACAAAGAGTTTATCCCACTAATATGAAAATGTGAGCGAGAATCAGTATAAAGTTGAAACAGAACAAACAGAATACAAGATGGCAGGTAAGTTTTAGGGATTGAGCGAGATCGCTTGGAAGTTGTTTGAAGACATACTGCCTCAATCCCCAGAAAAAAGAGGGCGTGGAATGGCACACGTACCATTTCGTCAAGTGTTGAAGTAGCAACTAAGCTAATGTTCACGTGCCCTTGCACAAAAGATAGTCGTTAAAGGAGTCAGTTGTCAGGAGCCAGAAGTTAGAAGAGAAAACTGTCTCCTGTCTCCTGTCTCCTGTCTCCCTCAGATTACAGATATGCAAGCGAGGATGACGATTAGCTTATACGTACTAATTACTGGTTGCAAATAGTGCGATGTACCACGAGGAGAGCAACGGGCATCAAAAAGTTCTACTCATCGATGGCAGGGGCGATGTTATGAAAATGGAACCCTGGAAAAATCAAACAGAGGATTCTAGCCTTAGCGGAAGAAAAGGGAATGATCGATTGGAAGTACGGAGCCGTTGATGGTTCTTTTTCCCCCAGGCAAAGGTGCTGGTGAAGCTGTAGGTTATGGCTACAAAGGCAAAGCTATCCTCATCCACAGTATTACAGATGCCAATGCAATACTTTTCGGTTAAAGGTAAAAGGGTCAAGGGAAAAGGAATAAAAAGGGGCGTTGCATAAAGCGTTTTCCTGACTTTAACCATTTCCCTTGACCCCTTAACCTAAAAGTATTGGATGCCAATGGTATACCAGTAGTGGCAATTACCACCTCAGCGGGGGTGACGAAAGACAACAAGTGCTGACAATGCAAGCGAGAATCCGACTAGCAACGGTCAAACGAGGCAATCCTAAGCGTCTGGAATATTGCCTAGACAATAATGATTCAACCGTGTTTTGGTTGAACTGTGGGACTAGTAGGGCATCTATTTTGATGGTTGAATCATTATTTTTGGCTACGGCTCCCTGTCCTAAAGTTCTTGCCGCTGACAAAGGTTACGATGCCAAGTGGTTGCGCCACAAGCTTCGGACTAAAGGTATCCGGCTACAAATCAAAAAACGACAATGGAATGGTAAAAAGCTTATTGGCAGACCAATTAAGGAAGTTGTACCCCGCTACCAGCCCACGCGCTCTTTCTCCTGGTTTCAACGCAAGGAAAGAAGACTCGTTGTTCGATGGGAACGCTTGAAAGTCTGTTTTGATGCTTTTCTCCTCCTCGCCACATCCTACATCTGGTTTTCGAGGTTACTGGGATAGACTCATACACACAGAAGCAGGATTCAAACTCATGCCGCTAGTTTTTCCATTACTAATACTGCTTAGTGCTTAACCAAGAAGTATTGGAGCCTGGCGGATTTAAGCCTGACATTGACTTGTTTGAGCCGCTCCTCTTCCTTCTTCACTTCCTTAAAACTTCCTGACTTTGAGGACTAATTTGCATTTTTGGTCATAAAAATCATGCCTAATAAGACGATACAGCAGGAGCTACAGGCTTGAAATACAAGGGAATAATACTTTGCCAGATCAATCTGCTTGCGGATACTCATCCCATAAGGTTGTAATCTCACGCAGACTCTGGTGATTGCCATTACCTAAAATGAGATGATCCAGCAGTGGAATATCTAAAAACTGCGCTCCGGCTAATAGTTGGCGGGTTAAATCGATATCTTGGGGGCTGGGTTCAACATTACCTGAAGGATGGTTGTGAGCTACTATGACTCGTGTAGCACCCTGACGAATTATCTCCCTAAAAATCTCGCGGGGAGAAGCCAGAGTTTCAGTTGCTGTGCCGATAGTAATCACTTGAGTGCCAATTAAGCGATTTTTTACATCTAGAAGTAGAACAGCAAACCGTTCTTGGGGTTGCCACATTAAATCCTGACTCAGTGCGGCCGCAGCAGCAGCAGGGCTTTCTACCGGGTTGCGTTCTAAGGGACGAGATTGAAACACGCGCTTGCCCAATTCAACTGCTGCCAGAATTGTTGTTGCCTTTGCAGGGCCAATTCCCTCGACTTGCATTAACTCCTGAACGCTGACATCACGAAGCACTGCCAAAGGATCACGCTGGTGTTTGCTCAGTTCCTGCAACAAATATTGCCCTAATCCTACAGCAGAAAGCTTGCCTGGCCCCTGACCTGTTCCTAACAAAATCGCTATTAGTTCGGCTGTAGCTAAAATTTTCGACCCGTGAGCCATTAATCGTTCGCGCGGGCGCTCAGTTGTAGGAATATCAGCAATTCTGAGGCAGTATGTCATAAATATAGCAATGAGATTTTAGCAATAAGACAACACAGCAATTCAGTGACAACAACCCCTGACCGCTTTTTGCCTTATTTTTAGTTATCCCTTTTTTTGTCTCAAAAATCACACCCAAACGACAAAATACCTGACTTTTTTGTTTGGAGTGGGCAAGTGATATATAAAAGAGGGTGGGCATTGCCCACCCTACAAAGGACTACTGAAGCTCTCGAAAAAATGCTTTGAATTAAGTGTGAACTTAAACAGCGCTGGGAGACTGATGAATATCAGAAGCTTTGAGCATATGATAGGAAATCAGTAGCTGCGTCAAAGCTAGCGGATAACTTTGAAGTGTTTCCCCAGTTGTCCCAACCAGCTTTCCTATATTTGGATTACCTTCGCGGTTGCAGAAAGGCAGTAAGGGGGGTACATCACTACATAGCATCCGCTCTAAGTGAATCACATCTTCCTTAGTAGCGTGACCATCAATTTCAAGCACATCGACAGGCTTACTCATGTCTCGGTCTAATTCCAAGCGGATTGGCGACTTATAATCAGCATCAGATGGTTTGACAATTGCACTGAAGTCTGGATGCGGAATTGTCGGTCGCAGTACTAACCGCACATTCAAATGCCCGTTACTCTCTTCTGAATGATCCTGCGGTGGATAGAAACTGACTACAATATCAGACCACTGGCGCTGGGGACGAATATAAGCTTCTGAGTCTGGTTCGCGCTTTTCCAATTCAGCTAGCACTTGTTCGGCTGAATAGCCCCGCTTCATCGTATCGCGCTTAATTTTCCATGTAGCACGTAAAGACTCAGGTGGAGCCAGATAAGCTTTCACGTCGTAGCAGCCTCGCGCGCCAAGAGAGGAATAACCGAGCAATCCTTCAACTATTACGAATTGACTCGGTTTTATGTACTCCGGCGCATCGAATGTACCTGTTTTGTGGTTATAGATTGGTTTAAGAATTGGCTGTCCTGCTCTTAATAGTGACAGGTGCTGTTCCATAATATCTACATAGTTGCAGTCTGGGTGTAGAGCGGTGATTCCCAATTCTGCCCGTTGTTTGCGATCATAGCGATGGTAATCATCCGTGCAAATCACCGTCACACTCTCTTCGCCTAGTACTTGAGCAATTCCTCTAGTTAAAGTTGTTTTACCCGCTGCGCTGTCACCGACAATACCAAGAATAATAGGACGATGGCTCATGGTTGCTCCTTGGCAAGATAAAGTTTAGCAGTGATTTTTAAGTTAGGTTTTATTTTAAGAAAGAATGGGGATCAACTCAATCAAAAAAATTGAGCTTACCGATCTCATTTTGGCTATGATATTTTTGATTTTAGTCGATTCAACCTTTGCTTATAGGTTATTACAGCTTGTTAGTTCTAAATCGTTGAAAACAAAATCAAATGAATTCTTCCTCAGATGAGCAGATTTTTTGCGATCGCTCACCACCATATCTTTATAGGTATTAACATTATTACAACCACCTTGTAATTATTTGTAAACAAGTACCTAAAAGTCGTATTTTTGCTTTAGCAATAAATAAATCTGACTTTAATAGGCGACTATCAAAATTTTTCAGCCAATATTTCAGCCCAAATTTAAGCAGATAAGTAATCTTCTACTATTTGGAAAATTCGTTCTGCTGCACGACCATCTCCAAAGGGATTAATTGCTGTTGCCATTTTTTCATAAGCAACCGAATTACTTAACAATTCAGTTGCAGCCGCAACAATTTCCTTTGGATCGGTTCCTATTAATTTAGCTGTACCAGCAGCAACAGCCTCTGGTCGTTCTGTAGTTTTTCTTAACACTAGAACTGGTTTTCCCAAACTGGGTGCTTCTTCTTGTAAGCCACCTGAATCTGTCAGTAACAAGTGCGATCGCCCAATCGCCCCTACCAATTCAGCATAGTCTAATGGATCTGTTAAGAAAATTCTCGGATGACCGCCCAAAAGTGCCTGCAATGGTTCTCTAACTATAGGATTACGATGCAGTGGCAACAGCAAAGCTGTATCAGTATTTTCTAATATTTGTAAAAATGCTTGTGCAATTCCTTCGAGTGGTTCCCCCCAGTTCTCTCGTCTATGGACTGTGGCTAATAAAACACGATATTTATCCCAATCCAAACCCTTGACGTTGCACTCTGGCTGGCGTTTAGCAACTGATAGCAAGGCATCAATGACGGTGTTACCAGTTTGGTGAATTTCTCCTAAGACTCCAGAACGTTGCAGATTTTCAGCCGCAAGTTGAGTGGGTGCAAAATGCAGCCCAGACAGTTGGGAAATTAGCCGCCGATTGGCTTCTTCTGGATAAGGATTGAACAAGTCATCTGTTCGTAATCCCGCTTCCACATGACCTACTGGAATTTTTTGATAAAAAGCTGCCAAAGTTGCGGCAAAAGCTGTAGTAGTGTCTCCCTGCACTAAAACTAAAGAAGGTTGTATTTGCTGGAATAATGTTTCTAATCCTCTTAAGCTGCGGCAAGTAATGTCACTCAGAGATTGTTTCGGCAGCATAATCTCCAAATCTCGATCTGCTTTCAGGTCGAACAGCTGCATCACTTGTTCAACCATCTCTCGATGCTGACCAGTTAAAATTACTTGCGTGTAAAAAAGAGGCGATCGCTGGAATACTTGAATTACAGGTGCTAGTTTGATCGCTTCTGGACGAGTACCCAAGATGATACAAATTGTTTTGGGTTTCAGCATTGAATCTGTAAATCGCTAATTGTTCATTACCACTGGTTCCAATAGCCAGTCTATTTGACACTCCGCGCTACTTTAGTGACGCGGATTCTTGGTTCCCCGACTCGCCGTTAAACAGCAGGCTTGCGCCAACTGCCCAAGAGGGCAAATCTCCCCAAGCGTAGCTTCCGGTGTGCCCCACCGTAGTTAATCCTAATTTCAAAATGTTGATGGCTGCATTCACATCCCTATCTGCCACGTAGCCACAATACGGACAAACGTGAGTTCTAGTAGAGAGAGATTTTTGAACGCTAGAGCCACAGTTAGAGCAATTCTGACTTGTATTATGGGGAGGAACGGCAACCGTGACCTTTCCATATTTATGTCCAAAATATTCTAACAATGATCGAAAAGTTGACCAGCCAGCATCACTTATTGATTTAGCCAGATGTCGATTACGTACGGGGCCTCTCACATTTAAGTCTTCATAGGCGACCAAATCGTTAGATTGGATGACGGAGTATGCAACACGCTTGCAATACTCTTTTCGTTGCCTACTTACTCTTAAATGCTTACGGGCATACCGATTTCTAGCTTTATGGTAGTTGATTGACTGCTGTTTTTTGGCTTTCTTCTTAGCTTTGTCGTACTTCTTGGATTTTTTCCGATTGGCACGATTTAACTGTTTTTCACTCTTTAGGTAAAACTGAGGACTTTGTTCTACACTACCAATATTATCGGCAATGAAGTATTTCAGCCCTAAATCAATACCAACCACTTGACCTGTAGGTTGCGTTTCAACTTTCAAGTCAATATCAATTGCAAATTGAGCGTAATATCCATCAGCACGACGTACTAAACGGACGCGCTTAATCTGTTTGATATCGTAGTAGTTGAGGTCATAGGTTCCTTTTAATTTCAGGGTTCCAATGCCTTTTTTGTCTCTAAAAGTAATAGCTTTCCGGCTAACTGAAAGCGCCCAGCCACTTGTTTTATATTCAACAGAGCGACAGTGCCTTTTAAACTTTGGAAATCCTTTTTTACCTTTAATTTTCTTCTTGCAGTTATCGTAGAACCGAGCTATTGAACTATAGGCTCTTTCGATAGAAGCTTGGCAAGCACTAGAGTTCAAGGCTTTAGCAAAAGAAAACTCTTCTCTCAATGCCTTGCTCAGGCGATACAACTATTTCTGTCCTACGCCTCGGTT
>DATNQH010000124.1:0-3217 GCA_036704105.1 Leptolyngbyaceae cyanobacterium
AAAGCGACCCATTTTAGTGGGTGGAGTTGGTCTGTCTTTTGCCCTCTGGCTGTTGCAGAGTTGGCATCATTCAGTCATGATGCTGGGTGAATACAGTGCAGTTGGTGCGATCGCCCTAATTGTAGGCTTGTGGTTGTTTAAGCAGTATCGCTTTAAAGGCACTACTTTACAGTTGGATGCTGCACCATTGAACCGAGAAACAGTAGCTCAAGCGATCGCCGGGGCTGAAGCTGTAGTTAGCCATCTGGAAAAAGAAGCAAAACATGAAGTACTAGGACTGCGCCAAAGAGTCACCGAGTTGCATACTGAGATAAATCGGCAGGAAATTCATGTTGCAGTTACTGGTGGTAAAGGTGTGGGTAAAACCACATTGATTCAACTGTTAGATAGCTGGAAACCGCAAACTCAAACACAGCTAAGCTGGAGTGAGACACCAGCTTTGTTTACTACTACAGACGATGAAGGTTTGAAAGCGGCTTCTTCCTCCGACTTGGTGTTGTTTGTCACCAACGGCGATTTAACTGATTCAGAATATCAAGTTTTGCAACAGCTAAAAGCAGATGACCTGCGTTTGATGCTGGTGTTTAACAAGCAAGACCAATATTTAGCAGATGAACGCGCTGTTATATTACGTTCAATACAGCAACGGATGCAGTCATTGCTAAAGACAGAGGATGTAGTAGCCGTCGCAGCTTCTCCTAATCCAATAAAAGTGCGGCAGTATCAAACAGATGATACAGCACAAGAGTGGATGGAAGTGCGATCGCCCGAAATTACCCAGTTAACCCAGCAACTGAGTCAAATTTTGGTGCAAGAGGGACAACAGCTAGTATTGGCGACTACTAAACGGGCGGCTGATAATCTCAAACTAGAAGCGAAAACAGCTTTAAATGGAGTAAGACGCGATCGCGCCCTACCATTAGTGGAACAATATCAGTGGATCGCCGCCGCCGCAGCTTTTGCTAACCCAGTTCCCGCTTTGGATCTACTTGCAACAGCAGCTATCAATGCTCAGCTAGTAATAGAATTAGGTGCGGTCTATCAGCAAAAATTCTCACTCCAGCAAGCTCAAGAAGTAGCTGGGACAATGGGCAGTTTGATGCTCAAACTCGGTTTAGTAGAACTTTCTACTAAAGCAGTTAGCACTGTGCTGAAAAGCAACGCCATTACTTATGTAGCAGGTGGGGTAGTGCAGGGAGTGAGTGCAGCTTATCTGACTCGCTTAGCAGGTTGTAGCCTCATCGAGTATTTGCAACAGCAGGAAGTAGATGCGAATTCTGCTACTGGATTGAATCTTGATAAATTGGGACAAACTCTACAAAACGTCTTTAGGCAAAATCAGCAGATGGCTTTCCTGCAAGGATTTGTTAAGTCTGGCGCGAAGCGTTTGTTACCAGAAGCACCTAAGCCTCAACTGAATGAATCATAATTCGTAGGGTGGGCAATACCCACCCTACTTTAGTGCAATCGCAGCCCGTAATTGAGCGCTGGATATCCGCGTTTTTAATTCGCCAAGGAAATCGTCATAACTGATTAGATCGGAAGACATCGTTCGTAGAACCTCAGATTTACTCTCTTTGCTGATAAAATCAATTTTTCAATTTAGATAATTTTGGTTCTACAAATGCGATCGCACAAGGGCAATAATTTCTGCTTTTATAGGTTAGTCAAAGAATCTGCCATTATTCAGATTAGAGCAAAATAGATCTGTAGCCTGTCGTTTCCTATCTAACCTTGACTCAACCTAACCCGCCGCGTACTAACCTGCAAGAATCTCACCTCAACCGCGCTCGTGCTAGTATTCGCCAAGCACTTTCGTGGTATGGTCATCTACGCAAACCCGGACAACTGTCATCAAATCCCGAACTGGCGGGGTTGGTGAAACCGGATTTAGAGGTTTTGACTTCCACACTTAGCAAGCTAGACTCTAACGTAATTCGGATTGCTGTGTTTGGTTTAGTCAGTCGCGGTAAATCAGCGGTTTTAAATGCCTTGCTAGGACAGAAGGTTCTGCAAACTGGGCCACTTAATGGTGTGACTCAATATCCCCGTTCCGTCCGTTGGACACCCAGCACTAGTGGTAAAGTTCAGGTGGAATTGATCGATACACCAGGATTAGATGAAATTGAAGGTCAAGCACGGGCGCAAATGGCGCTCGATGTGGCGCGTTCCTCTGACTTGATTTTGTTTGTCGTCGCAGGTGACATCACGCGCACCGAGTATGACGCGCTATGTGAACTGAGAAAGTCTCAAAAGCCATTAATTTTAGTATTTAACAAAGTCGATTTATATCCAGAAACAGACAGGGAAAGTATTTATCGAAGTTTACAACAACTAGGTTCCGGTAATGCTGCTGGGAGAAAGTTGCAGATGCTGCTCTCTTGTGATGAAATTGTCATGGTAGCGGCGGAACCTGCACCGATGGAAGTGCGGGTTGAGTACCCGAATGGTGATGTTGCTTATGAATGGGAAACACCGCCACCACAAGTAGATGAACTGAAGCAGAAAATTCTCCAAATTCTTAACCGTGAAGGGCGATCGCTTCTCGCCCTAAACGCCCTACTCCAAGTCCAACAAGCAGAAGCTGCGATCGCTCAGAAAACTATTGACCAACGCTCTCTAGCTGCTGAAGATTTGATCTGGCAGTATGCCAAGTATAAGGCGATCGCTGTCGGTTTGAACCCGATCGCTTTCTTAGATTTACTTGGGGGATTTGTCGCAGACTTAGCTTTAATCCGTTCTCTTGCTCGGTTATATAATCTGCCGATGACAGGTTTTGAAGCGGCAAAGTTATTGAGGACGATTATACTCAGTTCTGGCGGTTTGCTGCTAAGTGAATTAGGTAGCGGTTTAATGTTGGGATTAGGCAAAAGCGCAACTGCGATCGCCAGCGGTGAAAATCCTACTAATATTACTGCCTATGCTGGGGCTGCTATTACTCAAGCCGGGATCGCAGGTTATGGTAGCTACGCCATAGGTCAGGCAGCAAAAGTATATTTGGAAAGAGGCTGTAGTTGGGGACAATTCGGAGCTAGTACCGTAATTCAAGAGATTCTCTCTCAAGTCGAACCAAATACTATTCTCTATCGTCTCCGCTTAGAGTTAGGGCTAAAGTTGGATTAGCTGCTGTGTTTGTGAAAAACTTTTTTTAGCTGCTTGTATTTTATTTTTTAATCCTGTAAAATAGTTTATATAATAATATGAATATATTTAATTT
>DATNQH010000125.1:0-5345 GCA_036704105.1 Leptolyngbyaceae cyanobacterium
TGAAGCTGACAAATCCCCTATTTCATCGTCAGAATCTACTGGTAGACATACGGGAAATTCACCAAGTGCAATTTTTTCAGCAAACTCCACCATTGGCGGAAATCTACGCAATTTATTATTTGAAATTTGGCGATCTTTAAGATAGCGACTCAGGAAGTAATAGCATAGAATGAGGAAGAAAAAAATTAGCAGAGTCAACACTAAAAAGAATTGAGTTGCATTGTATACACTCACTCTTGATTCTTGGGATCTACGCTGCAAAAGACTGTTTTCTTCTGCCTTCATTTGATCAAGTACTTGGCGGATGCTGTCCATAAGTCCCCTACCTTTACCCGATGCAACAAATGCCTGTGCAGCTTCCAATCCTTTATTATTGCGTAATTTAGTTGTTTCTTCTAGTACAGCAAATCTACTTTTAATCAGTGGTTCAACATCATCGAGTCGTTGCTGCTGCACGGGATTATCCCGCGTTAGTCTTTTGAGTTGCTGAATTTTTTGATTCGCTGCCGTAATCGCGATCGCATACTGTTCTATGTAGCTATCATTTCCAGTCAGCAAGTAATTGCGTTGCTCAGCCTCAGCTTTATTAATTTGAAATAGCAGAACGTCAAGTTCAGATAAAACTTGGTGGGTATGTTCTACCCATTGAGCAGTATCGTTTAGTCCGGTTATAGTGCGGTAAGAAACAACTCCCACACTGGCTGCGATCGCAAACACCAAACTCAATCCTGCTATTAGTCTTTTTTCAATAGACCAATTCATTCGATGAGCCTACAATTGATTAACTAACTTTTATACTTTATCTAGTAATAACCTTTATTAAAACAACAATATCATAAAGCATTTTACTTCTACACTAAACTTTTAAAATATATTTTGAATAGCTTCTTGAAAAAGTTAAGCTTTTTCTATATCTTAACCTTGCAGCCACATCTAAATCACAAATATTTTCATTTGGCAAATGTTAATTTAAACTCAACTCCGGGTTTATTTCTGTTCAATTCGATACTACCTTCTAGCTGACTTGTTAAAGCATCGACTAATTGCAATCCCAAAGAATTTGTATTTTCTAAGCTAAAATCTTCGGGTATTCCAACACCGTTATCACTAACAATTAGGGCAATATTATTATTAATTAACTGAAGCTCAATACAGGTTTCGCCTGATTGCCCGTTAGAAAAAGCGTGTTTCAAAGAATTTGACACAAGTTCATTAACGATTAATCCACAAGGTATAGCCCGATCAATATCTAAAAAAATATCTTCAACGTTGAGTTTTAGCGTTAATGTATTTGAATTAAATGCATATGCTGAATACAAATTATTTGCTAATTCTTCTACGTACTCAGCAAAGTTAATTTTTGCCAGATCCTCAGCTTCATAGAGCTTTTCGTGAATGAGAGCCATTGATTCAATACGGTTATGGCTATTTTTGAAGACTTCAAGAGCTTGTTTGTCGTTGAGATATTCAGCTTGAAGGTTGAGGAGACTGGAAATGATCTGCAAATTATTTTTGACTCGGTGATGAATTTCTTTCAACAGCACTTCTTTTTCTTGGAGCGATGCTTTAATCTGTTCTTCTGCTTGCCTGCGTGCCAATCGTATTTCCGCCTCACGTAATTCGCGCTCAATAGCAGGAACAAGTCGTGTTAGATTGCCCTTGATAATATAGTCATGCGCACCAGATTTCATGGCAGCCACTGCTGTATCTTCGCCAATAGTAGCTGAAACAATAATGAATGGCAGATCGAGTCCAGTTTCTTGCAATAACTTCAATGCTAAAGGTGCGCTAAACTCTGGCATACAGTAATCGCAAATTATCAGTTCCCACGTTTGTTTATTAAGTGCATTTAGCATGGCTGTGGGTGTATCAACCCGCTCAAACGTCGGCTTATAACCACCGCGCTTTAGTTCACGCAGCAGCAACATCGCATCGTCTTCTGAATCTTCAATTAGCAATAGGCGAAGCGGTATACTCATTTAAGCTTTACCTTCAAAGATCGTATGTTTGTTAAAGAAACCAGAATCTGCTGAACTTGAAGCTTTTGTTTTAACATCATTTATTTTAAATAGGGATAGATCGAGAAAGTAAGTATCAGTAGTTATAGTAATTCCCTCTGTTAATATTTTTAAACTACGAATAAAAGTGTTTACATTCTTAAATTTATTAGTATCTGCCAACAAAAATTAGAATTATTAAACTTACTTCAATAATATCTAAAATTGTAAAAATTATACTCTAATCTTGAACTTGCCTAAAAGATTAATTGTCATACAAGTAGATATTTTAAGGAAGCTTTACCAGGTACAAGCAAATTACCCCTTGAACCTTAACTTTCTCTCTGCTATGAAACAAGCGTAGTTTTACTAATACTCTTGGATCAGCTTAATTTCTCCTAAAAATTGATTCAGCAATATTACGGTAGACAAAAGCAGGCAATGTTTTTAGGTTGTCAGTTCTTACTTTTCTTCCGTTTTACGGATTGATAGCAAGTTCATACAGCGGGAGTGATGCTTTTATCACTGAAGATAGGAGGAGAGGGCTTTTTATTTGTACTCTAAGATTTCCGGTATGATCGCTCTCATAGCAATCAAGTTGTCAAGGTTAAGTTAAACCTAGCTAACAGTACTTAAGAACTATTTCTACTGCTGCACCGTTAAACGAGCCGCACAGATATTCCTAACTCGTTCTCAAGCCCCGCTAAGAACGAGGGTTTGAGTAGAAATTCACCCCGAGATAGAGGTTATTTATTATACGAGGATAGCCAATAGAAGTAAGTGTATGTGGCTCGTCTCGTAGGTACTACTAATGACTTAGATACGAAGATAACCACTGGCATCGGAACAAATACGAAAAAAAACATTCTAGTACTAAAAAACAGCCCAAAATCTGTAGCTTAACAGCAGCAGCACTTAGGGTGTGAGGACACTTACAAGTAAGCTCGTAAATTAAGGAAACTCAGGAATGCTTAAACGGAAAATGCTAACCGCTGCTTTTGTGGTAGTTGGATTACTTGCCTCTTTAGAGTATGAATCTGTAGCTCAGACAACTCCAGGCGTAACTCAGCCCAGCCCAGGTGCAGCAGGGCAAAGCCAAACTAGCTTGAGCCAAGGCGATCGCTCCTTTATCAAAGAAGCAGCCCAAGGAGGAATGGCGGAGGTAGAACTAGCGCAAATGGCATTGAAGAAATCGTCTAACAAGACTGTTCAACTGTATGCCCAGCAGATGATTAAAGAGCATACGCCAGTAAACAAGGAACTGATGGCTTTGGCTCAACAAAAGGGTGTTACCCCTCCCAAAGCGATCGGCCCCAAGTTTGAGAAAGTTCGGGCGAAACTGTCGCAACTTTCTGGCGCTAATTTTGACAGAGCATACATGAACCAGGCGGGAGTTAAAGCTCACGCCGAGCAGGCAGATCTGTTCCAGCGTCAAGCTCAGCAGGGGCAAGATCCCCAATTGAAAGCCTTTGCAGCTAAAGTGTTGCCAGCAGTACAGAAGCATTTGCAAGAAGCGCAAGCTGCTACAGATCGCTACTCAGGCGCTCGAACTTCTAGCCCATCACCATCACCAACTTCTAGCCCCTCACTTTCACCAACCTCTAGCCCCTCTGTTTCACCAACCTCTAGCCCGAATCAATAGCAATATATTGTAGGGTTTACTCGTTGCTACGTTCAGCCTGGTAACTAAGTAATGTGGATGCTCTGCATTCACAAAAACCAACAATCCCACGCGGTTTTAGCGTGGGATTATCTTTATCAAGCACTACCAATAAACCAAAGGACAAAAAGATTCCTTTTGCCTTTAACCTTGAACATTAGCGCCTTACCCCCCTGCTACTCCTACACCCTCAGAGCGAGAACTGCTATCTTCACCCAGAAGCCTAGTACTCATATGGATTCTGCGGTTCGGTAATTTTTTTGGGTGGAGAACTCGTTTGAATGGTGAGTTGGCGTTTGTCTGCCAGATTTTCTGTAGTCATTTGTCCTTCAACTTCTAACCAGGTATCAGACGGATAAGCTTGACTATTTTCTATTAGTTTGACTGGCAAACCTACAGGATAGGCATCTGCGGCACAACAAGTAATAACAAAACGGGATAGCAAAAAGTAGTTTGGCGGTAGTTCTGGGGGGTGAATGACAAATCCTTGAACCTTGACCTTTTGCCCTGTATATGCATCTGGTTCGGGATAGACATTTAAGGTACGCACCCAATCTAGAAGCGATCGCTTCTCTGGTTGAACTGAACTGCGAAACGCTTGGGGTTGCGATCGCGTTGCTGCTAAGAAATCTGTCACGCCCCGTTGCAAGGCTGTTTGGCTGGCAAAGACACGGGGTGTAAACATTAATCCCAATATTGCAGTAGCTAACAACAAGGTAGTGCTAAATCCAGGCGGTAATAAAGAAATGTGTTGCACTCCTGCAACAGCACGACGCTGATTTAGGAGTTGCCATACCTTTAAGAGCGCAACAATTAGAAAGCCTAAACCACCTGTAATTACTAGCCAAAAGTAATCGGGGTGAATCAGCAGATTCAGCTTACCAGTGAGCCAGTATTTCAGCATCAAACAGCCCCAGGCAGCGATCGCCAAAACTTCTAGCCAATCTTGAATTTTATATTTTCGATTTTGAATTGAAGTCATTTTTTAGGCAAGAGGTGAGAGGCAAGAGGCAAGAGGCGAGTATTATGGATTATGAATTCAGCCGTTAGCAGTCTTATATTTAAAGTAGTAATTTTAAATTCAGCATTCAGCATTCAGTATTCATAATTTAGATAACGTGCAAATTGATAAATAAAGTAAATAAAAATGTCAATTGTGCCGCTAAAGCGAATAAGTAAATTACTGCTCTAGGCTTAAAAATTGATAACAGCAAACCAATGCCTTTGAGATCGATCATTGGGCCAAATACTAAAAAGGCTAATAAAGAACCACTGGTAAACGTTGAGGCAAAAGACAGGGCGAAAAATGAGTCTACTGTAGAACAAATTGACACTAATCCCGCTAATAACATCATTGTGAGGATCGAAGTAATTTCTCCTCCGCCAAGATTAAGAATTACTTCGCGGGGGACTAAAACCTGAATAGCAGCAGCGATCGCACTACCAACTACCAAAACTGAACCCAATTCCCGCAATTCCTGAACCGTATTATCTAGCAATAACCTTAAGCGATATGGCAGTGGTTTAGAAGCATTAGTAGCAGCCAACGTTGCTTGCAGGATGGTAGCATCCATTCGCACGGGATTGCTTCCTTGAGCTAGCCAATACGTACCCGATTGTAATAAATCTGATTTAGATTCTTGAGATTTAGACTGCTTGACATTGGATTTCCAACTAGCAGCAACTGC
>DATNQH010000126.1:0-4810 GCA_036704105.1 Leptolyngbyaceae cyanobacterium
AACCAATGGCAACAACTGAAACATTGGAAGCAGTTTTAAATGGACGTGCGTTTAGTGGTAATCGATGGTAGTTGTTTTGATGTTCCAGATACTAAAGAAAATGCAAGAGATATGGAGCGCCCTAACAGTCGTCCAGGAACATTTGCAGCCATAGTGAAAATGCTGCTAGTCGTAATTAGTCAAAGGATTGGGGTTTTTGAGCAAGGTAGGTATGGTAAGAATCAACGCTACAAACCAAGTCCAAATTGCTAGCGAGGATGATAGCCGCGTAGGGGAAAGTAGTAGTAGAAAACCCAGCTCTACTAACATTGCGGCGCAAATTCGCATTAATAGCAAGTGCTAATCTTCTTTTTGCCTACAAATCTCATCAAATTTATCAATATTAGTAGCAGCAAGCCAGTATAATTTTGCCGTTTCTTGTTTAGTCAGCGGTCGCCCTATTACGTCGCATAAACAATGATACTGGTTGCATTGGCAGCTAGGGCACGGTTGATACTCGTCATCTTCTGTCATGATTTATTCAGCTTGGAAAGAACTCAGGATTAAGCACTTCTTCTAACCCATACTCTATAGAGAAAGTATTAAGAGGTAATCCTGTTTCATCTGCTGCGGATTCGCGCGCATATAAGTAACACTCATAGAAAACGCTTTCGCTATACAAGTGCTTTCTCAGTACTGAATATTTCTTACACAATCTTGCAATCTGCCTGCGGGCATCTTTGATAGATATTTCCCAACTGCTCGTTCTCTTATCTGGTTGGTACTGCCACTTTTGTAGGTGAAGCAGAAGGCGTATGAGTTGGCTTTCCAATGCGTCGCGCTCTCTCCTCCCCAAGTCTCTTACCTCTTCAACCAAATTAATCAAATCGAGTTCCGCAAATCTTTCCTGCTCCAATAGCAAAGCTTGCTCGTCTGCCCAGGCTACGTAATCGCGCTCGTATAAAGGAGTTGCTTTATGCAGGTTAGTTTGTGTCATTTGTCCTAGCTCCGACTTAAGCGTTTGGGGTTTACAAATCGGCCTCGCTCCAAATTGAATCAACAGTCAAATTTAATCCTGGCAGCAGCTTGTCTTCAACACGAGTGCCTTCTTTATACTCTTGCTTATCACCGTCAGGATAAAACGCCGTCAGAACTCTTCTATTCGTCTCAACTACTAATAGCGCGATCGCACCCGGCTTTGAGGTAGTCGCTGGCTTTGCCTTCAAATTCAGTCGAAGTTTGACCTGCTGAAATAATTTCAATTCCTAACGTGCAAGGAACAGGACAAACCTCGTTACACCGCCATTGCCTGTGCAAACCCTCATGTTATAGATAATGTTTATACCATTGTTTTGTTCTGGAGTCGGTTCTTTTTCCATAAGCGATCGTTATCTTAATTAAATAGGCAGCAGTTGATGCACTATGCTACTTCTTTCTTCTCCTTATCTTGCAAAGCCTTATATCGTTCTAAGGCATCTGCTGGATTGCCGCGCAAAATCCATTCCAAGATTTCAGAGCGACTAACACCATATTTTTCAACCAGATTGTCAATCACAGATGAAGCAGAATCTGTAATCATGAACTGCTTCGGTTTCTTCGTCTCTCCGTAAGAACGTGGCTCCGCTCTTTCTAATCTAGTTATCGACATATTATCACCTTATTATCTACCTCACAGTTTAACTTTTATCTTTAATTTTCACTATATCATGATAAATTGCTGTTGACATCATGATATAATATAAGATATAATAGATGTACCAAAAAGGCGATCGCCCAACCCTGAGAAAGTTTGCGATCGCCTTGTAACCAGTTCACAACAAAGCAACTTACTTGTCGTAAGGAATGCTTGTCGTAACACAGTATGTTTATGAATAGTACCCTGTCAGATCCATCGATCGCAACAGCTGAAGCTTATTGCTATTTAGAAGCGCAAGTTCAACAAGTAGCGCCAGAGCCTGTAACGTTTAGCCTGATTAAGCGCAAGGCACGCTACCATGACAAATCAAGAATTCGGCTCAAAGACATCAAAGCTGAAGCGATAAGAAAATGCGGCTGCACTTCCAGTGCCGAAATTAAGCAGTGCCTCCTCGCTTTAAAAGTCAAGCTAGACCTCCGCTATACCTGTTCTTGGATCACTATAGCCAGGCAACTGTGCGATGCGATTGCCTCAGTGAGACAAACTATTGATTTGAGCGATCAAGAGGATAAGAAACCACCTCTGCCAGAAATCAAAGTAGGAGATCGCGTCCGTTGGGATTATCAAGAACCGATGCTTTGCTACCTAGAACAGTGGTTCCCATTAGAAGTGCTATCAATCGCAAATGGCGAAGCACACCTTGAGTTGCTAAGCCGGCTTGTTCCTGTGTCGCAGCTGGCGCTAGCTTGAGCAAATGATTTGGCTGGATATAGCGAACATCAAACTCACCTACATACGCAGGGCAAACGCATCTAAATTCGCTCCTAAATATTAGTAGTATTTCTGCTGCCAGCTCACACCAAATATGGAAAATTGTTTCTCAATGAGCTAGGACTTGATTAAATTTTAGCAATAAAGTCGAAATCATTCGACTTTATTGACAAGGCGTGTTTGCCCTATGTGTAGAAACAAAATTGTTGGCAATATGTCTAAATTTAATGGTGAATTGGTTCCTCACCCAATTTTCTCTATAGCTGCACTTGGCAAGTATCCTGTTTTAACAAAAAGAGTTTTAAAGCTAGAATAATGTACATACAAATGCTAAAAATATACAATATATTATCTAAATAATTTAATGATAGAAATAGAGTGCGTTCTCCCTATAAGGAGTGGCTGCTAGCATCGCATTTGCATTTTAAAAGCTGGATAAATCATGAAGACAGAAAAGCAAAATCTCAAGCTTCTCGATTACACTCAAGAAAATGCATCAAAAATATTAGTGCCGAATCTCCCTACCTTGTCGAGTTTTGGTTATTGGAGCAATATCCATTTTGAACACCACCACCAACCAGCGTTTGAAGTAGCCGAACACCAGCATACATGGCATATTATCGCCTACGGTTATCTGGGTAGCTCGTTGGGAGAGCGCTGGCTGGATGGAATTCGCCGGGAAGAAAGGCGGCAACGGGGAGACATTGCAATTATTCCTGCTGGTATTTCCCATCGCTGCAATTGGAATACAGAAGCTGAATTTACAATTTTAGCAATTGAGCCATCATTTATAAAGCAAATCGGTGAAGATTTTATAGATGGCGATCGCATTCAAGTGATTCCTCGGTTCATGTCCGAGCAAGACCTACTAATCCAGGGCATTTTCTCAACCTTAAGAGATGAATTAGAATCAAGCAAAATCGGTGCTAGCTTACTAATCGATCATCTAAAAACGACATTAGGTATTCAACTATTACGGCAATATTGTACCACGAAACCAAAGCTGTCCAGTTATGAAGATGGATTACCATTTCTCAAATTACAACAAGTGAAAGAATATATTAATGAACATCTCCATCGAGACTTAAGGCTAATAGAATTGGCAGCAATGGTTCAAGTTAGCCCATATTACTTTTTACGTTTATTCAAGCAAAGTATGGGTTTAACTCCTCACCAATATATATTGCAGCGCCGAATTGAGAGAGCAAAGTTTTTATTACAGCATAGCGAACTTGGGATTGCCGAGATTGCTATCAGGGTGGGTTTTTGCGACCAAAGTCACCTGACTCAGTATTTTAAACGAATTGTTGGGATGACACCAAAACAATTCTCGCGAGGGTAATCGCAAGAATTTAATAATAAAGCGCAATTTTTTTCTAGAGTCTAAAACTGTAATTTTTTTAAGCTACGAGCAGCAGGAAAAAAATCGTAACGATAAAATCTAGAAAAACCCACATGACAAATATCGAAATCAATACGACCTCAGTCAAAATTCCTAATAACAATTTAGAAATTAATGCTTACTTAGCACAACCCTTACAAAAGGGGTGCTTTGGCGCAGTTATAGTTTTCCAAGAAATCTTTGGGGTTAATGAAAATATTCGAGAAATTACGGAATTAATCGCAAAGCAAGGATATATCGCAATTGCACCTGCGATGTATCAACGTATTGCCCCCAATTTTGAATTTGGCTTTAGCGAAAAAGATACTGGCTATAGTCCTGATGCTTATCGACAAGGTTTAGAATACTATCAACAGGTACAATACTGGGAAATATTCAGCGATATTCAAGCGACCATTACCTATCTCAAAACCTTGCCCAATGTTGAAAGCGATCGCATTGGCTGCATTGGCTTTTGTTTTGGAGGTCACGTTGCTTATATGGCTGCAACTTTGCCCGATATTAAAGCAACTGCTTCGTTCTATGGTGGTGGAATTACAACTTCTAGCTATGGAGAAGAGATTCCAACAAGTGAGCGAACATCGGCAATTAAAGGCACTATATATACATTTTTTGGGACGAGGGATTTGCTAGTTTCCCAGGAAGAGAGCCAAAAAATTGAGGCAGAATTACAGAAACATCGAATTAATCATCGTGTATTTAGATATGATGCAGGACACGGATTTTTGCCGGAATATTTCTAGATAAATACCCATATTTTGAGCAGCATCCAAGTTTTAACAAAGAAGCAGCGAGCGATGCTTGGCAACAGGTTCTCGAATTGTTTGAAACCAACCTAAAAGATTAGTAGTGGTCATTGGTGTAGCCAAAGCATTGTGTTTAAACTGTGATTGTGACATAAAGGAATTCTTTGTCATTGCGGCCAACAATTCCTTTAATTTGATTTTGGCAGCCTTATACTTTAAACAGTTGCCTGTTGGCCTGTAGGCTTATAATGGCTGCAATTATTATTGTATTTCATA
>DATNQH010000127.1:0-72057 GCA_036704105.1 Leptolyngbyaceae cyanobacterium
TGGCGATCGCCTGGTTAATAATATTCCAGCACGACAGCGAGATGTGGCGATGGTGTTCCAAAATTACGCCCTCTATCCTCACATGACGGTAGCAGAAAACATCGCCTTTGGTTTGCAGATGCGCCAAACAGATCCTAAAACCATTAAAGAACGAGTCGAGACAGTGGCGCGATCGCTTGCTTTAGAACATTTGCTCGATCGCAAACCAAAGCAATTATCCGGTGGACAGCAGCAAAGGGTAGCATTGGGGAGAGCGATCGCGCGTCAACCGAAAGTCTTTTTAATGGATGAACCCCTGTCTAATTTAGACGCGCAGCTAAGGGACGATACACGCGCAGAACTCAAGCAGTTGCACCAAAGCTTGGGGATTACTACTATCTATGTCACCCACGATCAAGTTGAAGCGATGACTTTAGCCGATCACATTGTGGTATTAAATCGAGGCAGAATTCAACAAATTGGCGAACCACAAAGCATTTATGCTCGTCCTGTTAACCGGATGGTGGCGACTTTTTTAGGCAATCCTCCGATGAATATTATGCCTGCAATTTATGCTGGTGAAGGATTTAGGGTGGGCGAACAATTTTTATCATGTCCGCAAGCTGTTAAGGATAAGATTCATCCGCTTGAAGGACAAGGTTTTGATTTGGGGATTCGTCCGGAGTATGTTTTTATTAGTCCAGAGGCTAGAGGCGAGGAAAATAAGGAACAAACCCCTACACCCCATTTAATTGTTGAGGTGAGGGTAGTTGAGCCTTTGGGGAGGGAGATTTTGGTTCGTGCTGGTTTAGTGGGGACGAATTTACAGATGACTGTGCAGGCTGCTGCTGATATCCGTCTGCGTTCGGGCGATCGCTTGTCTCTAGGGCTGGATCTCAATCAGTTGTTTGTGTTTGATTCTACTACGGGTGATACTCTGTATCCTTAAATCTATTCCTTTGGTTGAAACCAAACCTGTTCTTGCGGTAGAAGAGAGTTGCTGAAAAAATAGTTACATTACTTAACAAGACAAGGAACCAGTGCAGGGGTGCTTTCTAAAAGGGTACAAGGGAGAATGAAGATTTACTCTCCGGCGAACTTTTATCAATCCTCTGCCTTTTTTTTTCTAAATTTGTTGCTTACTTAATGAGTGCTATTACTAAGTAAAGACAACAGCCACTTTTAACTTTTACCTATAGGTTGTACCTAGATCCAGGTTTGCCGTTAAACGATTTGTTTTGCGTGAAATTGTTTTAACTCACTGGGAGCAAATGCACCATGCTCGGTGATGATAGCTGTAATTAACTCGGCTGGGGTGACATCAAAGGCTGGGTTGTAAAATTCTGCTCCTTCTGGGGTAAGGATGGTATCGCCAACTGCATAAATTTCAGATGGATCGCGTTCTTCAATCGGAATTTCGCTGCCGTTAGCTATGTCAAAATCGATAGTTGAGAGTGGAGCAGCTACGAAGAAGGGTATATTGTGAGCTTTGGCTACTATTGCCAAACTGTAAGTACCAATTTTATTAGCCGTGTCACCATTGGCAGCAATGCGATCTGCACCTACTACGACAACATTAACCATATTGCGCTTCATACAGTGAGCCGCCATGCTATCTGTAATCACTGTTACGGGTATGCCTTCAGTGACGCATTCCCAGGCGGTTAATTTTGCCCCCTGCAAGCGAGGACGAGTTTCATCAGCATAAACCCGTGCTAATCTACCTTGAGCAAAGGCAGAGCGCACCACACCTAAAGCTGTGCCATAACCTGCTGTTGCTAAAGCTCCGGCATTGCAGTGAGTGAGAATATTCAGTTGCTTTGGTGAGGATGGCAATACTTCTAAACCGCGATCACCTATCGCCTGACAAGTCTGTAAATCCTCGGAATTAATTGTCTTTGCCGTTGTCAGCAAGGTTTGTTTAATTTCTTCTACTGTACCGATGCTTTCATAGGCAGTTTTCAGCATTCGGGAGATCGCCCAAAATAAATTAACTGCTGTGGGACGAGTTGATCGTAACAACTGCGCTACTTGCTCTATCCGAGTCAAAAATTGCTCTTTGTCTTGGGTTTTAATTTCCCGCGCCCCCAAGTACATACCATAGGCAGCTGCTACACCAATCGCAGGCGCTCCCCTAACAATCATCGTCTTAATTGCCTCAGCCATATCTTCACAGCGATGGATTTCGACAAAAGCGTATTCATTTGGCAAGCGCGTTTGATCGATTAATAAAACCGAGTCTTCGTGCCAAAGAATCGGATAAACATGAGTAGAGGAAAACATCATAGGGGTAATTTCAAGGATGAAGGATGAAGGCTGAAGGCGGGATGGGTATGAGGTGAGAGGTGAGAGGTTTTGACTTTATACTTCACACTTCATACTTCACACTTCATACTTCATCCTTTCAAAGTAGTTATTAGTGGCTCACTGCTGACAGTTGCTGGCTAAAGAAAGCTTGCCGCACTGTTTCAGCAATTTGGGGACTAGTCAAACCTAATTGTGCCTTAGATTCATTTGGTTCAGCATGATCTACTAATATATCTGGTACACCAAGGCGTTTTACTGGAACGACTATATCCGCATCAAGCAATGCTTCAGCAACAGCTGAACCGAAGCCACCGATTAGAGAACCTTCTTCCAGTGTAACAACGCGACCAATGCGCTTAGCTAGAGGCAAAATCAATTCAGTATCCAAGGGTTTGGCAAATCGAGCATTCACGACTGTGGCTTCAATTCCATGTTCATGCAGAATTTCAGCTGCTTGCATGGCTGGGTAAACCATCGAGCCAAAACCTACCATAAGTACGTCGTCACCACTTCGGAGAATTTCACCTTTACCAATTGGCAAGGATTCCCAACCTTCTTCCATTAGTGGAACGCCGTAGCCGTTACCTCTGGGATAGCGCATGGCGATCGGGCCGTCGGTGTAGTTCACTCCCGTCGCTACCATCTGTTGGAGTTCGGCTTCATCTTTGGGAGCCATCAGCACCATGTTGGGTAGGCAACGTAAAGAGGAAATGTCGTACATACCCTGGTGGGTAGGCCCGTCAGCACCGACAATTCCCGCCCGATCCATGCAGAAGAACACAGGTAAGTTTTGGATGCAAACGTCGTGAACTATTTGGTCGTAAGCGCGTTGTAAGAAGGTGGAGTAGATCGCAACTACTGGGCGCATCCCTTCACAAGCCATGCCAGCTGCGAGGGTGACAGCGTGTTGTTCGGCAATGCCAACATCGATATATTGCTCTGGTAGTTTGCTTGCCAGTTTGTCAAGTCCGGTTCCGGTTGCCATCGCCGCTGTAATCCCAACTATTTTTGGATTATTTTCAGCCAGTTTAACCAGGGCGTGAGCAAAAACTTTGGAATAGCCAGGGGGTTTGGGCTTAGTCGAAGGAATGCCTTTGCCTGTTGCGAGATTAAAAGGAGATTGCGCGTGGTAGCCTACTTGATCTTGCTCTGCGATCGCATAGCCTTTACCTTTGACTGTAGATACGTGAACCAGCACTGGCCCGGTTATTTGGTGTGCTTGTTGGAAGCTAGCAATCAGTTCTTGTAAATTATGCCCATCGACAGGCCCAATATAAGTAAAGCCCAGTTCCTCGATCACCGCTCCCACTTTTGGCACTGCTAAGCGCTTCATGCCACCTTTGAGACGATTCAATTCTGGCGTTAGGGATTCGCCGACAAAGGGGATTTGCTTGAATTGTTCTTCCAGGTTATCCGCGAGAAACTGCACTGGCGGGCTGAGGCGCATTTTATTTAAATAACGAGAAATCGCTCCCACATTCGGCGAGATTGACATTTCGTTGTCATTCAACACTACCAGCAGGTTCGTTTTGGGCAAATGACCTGCATGATTGATCGCTTCTAATGCCATACCCCCAGTAAGTGCGCCATCGCCAATTACTGCCGCAACTTTAAATTTGTCACCTTTGAGATCCCGCGCTAAAGCCATGCCCAGAGCGGCGGAGATACTAGTCGAGGCATGACCCGCACCAAAATGATCGAAAGGACTTTCACAGCGCTTGAGATAGCCTGCAATGCCGTCTTTCTGCCGCAAGGTATGAAAATAACTGTAGCGACCAGTAATCAGCTTGTGCGGATAAGCTTGATGGCCTACATCCCAAATCACCTTATCGCAATCGAGATCGAGGGTTTGATAAAGTGCTAGTGTTAATTCCACCACTCCCAATCCCGGACCCAGGTGTCCGCCACTTGTCGCTACGGTTTGCAGATGTTTTTCACGAATCTGGCGGGCAATTTGTTGCAATTGACGAATCGACAAACCGTGCAACTGATTAGGATGGGTGATTTCACTCAGGTGCATATTGGGTGTTCTCTCTGCGTTGCTTCATATCCTTCACCTAGACCCGCTCCAGACTATTTGTTTTGGCTCAGGTCACGAAGGTGAATATTGTTTACCTTCCTCACTGTAAAAGATTTCGGGTGCAATTCGTATATTAGTGGCAAGTGGCGAGTGATCAGTGGCGACGTAGGAGTGGCGAGTGATCAGTGGTGAGTGGCTAGAATTAAAGATTTAGGCGGTTTCTCTTGTTACTTGTAAAAATTTTTGGAAAACGGGCAATCGCTCATTTTTTTGCTCTTGCGATCGCGTTTTACTTTCTCAGATTTTGCACAAGTTGGAACTATAGCTATCTTAAAGTGCTGTTAACAGACAAAGCAATAAAGCTTCTGTCCATTCCACGACTGCACCGTAGGTATCTCCTGTATGACCTCCGAGTTGTCGATTGAACCAAGCTCCTGTTAAAAATGCGATCGCACTCCCACCCAATGCCATCCCCACAGCAAATACAATCTGATTGCGCAAGAGCAGAATTTGTAACCCGCTCAAACCGATCAGTAATAACAATCCTGGTATTAAATCCCAATAGGAACGAATTGCTGCTTTGTGAAATGCGCCTTTGCCCGTTAGTTTAAGGTAAGGATATCGAGCGATCGCTACTTGTTGTCCCCAGCGTCCCCAGCCACAAGCTGCGACTAAGGCTAACCCACGATTGCTACCAATATCGGTTAGAGCCGCCGTTTTCAGTAAGAGAATAGCGATCGCTGCCATCGCCCCAAACGCACCCGTAGCGCTATCTGCCATCACCTCTAGCCGCCGTTGTGGTTGTTGGACGGCAAGTCCATCAGCCGTATCCATCGCGCCATCTAAGTGCAGTCCTCCAGTGATGGCAATCCAACTTACCACTACCAAGACGCTACGAGTTAGTACTGGTATCCCAAGCGTTCGGTTAATTAAAGCGTCAAACAGCCCCAAAACTCCGCCTATCAATAGCCCTACTAAGGGAGCTAACCGCGCTACTCTTTGAAAGTCAAGTATTCCAGCACCTGGTATTGGAATGCAAGTATAAAAAGTAATGGCTGCTACAAAATCTAACCCCAGCCGTTTCCACCACTGGTAATTATGAGTCATGGTTGTTAAGGATTGGATGACACCTCCAAGTTAAGTCGTAAGTCGTAGGGGCGCACAGATGTGCGTCCGTACATCGTAAGTGCAATGAGCGTTTCTATCCGTGATTAAAATTAGGCGCTTGTACCATTTATTTCTTAGCGAAAACAGAAGACAAAATATTTACGATTTATTCGAGCGAGTAAATTGAATAGAATAATTGCTATTGATAGTTATTATTGAAGACTATCCCCCGTTTCCCCTACATTTCATTTATTCAGCTTTGAGCAACCAATTTTCTTTTCAAGTTTCTGCTTGCTGTAGTCAGACGAAAGCACGAGTAGGTGTATTTTTTACCCCACATGGAGCAGTTGAAACTCCCCGGTTCATGCCAGTCGGGACTTTGGCGAATGTAAAAACCCTGACACCAGCCCAACTACTAGAAACAGGGGCACAGATGGTGTTAGCTAATACCTATCACCTCCACCTCCAACCAGGGGAAGCGATCGTGCAACAGGCTGGAGGGCTGCACTCATTCATGGGCTGGAAAAAACCAATGCTGACTGATTCAGGCGGCTTTCAGGTTTTCAGTTTGAGTGAAATGCGTAAAATTTCTGAATCAGGTGTAATATTTCGCTCACCGCATGATGGTTTGATGATTAACTTAACTCCAGAGCGATCAATTCAAATTCAAAACGCTCTGGGTGCAGATGTAATTATGGCATTTGATGAGTGTCCACCTTACCCAGCTAGTCGGGAAGAGGTAGAGGCGGCGACTGATCGCACTTACCGTTGGCTGGAGCGTTGTATCGCCGCTAATGAGCGCACCGATCAGGCTTTGTTCGGAATTGTACAAGGTGGCGTACATCTAGATTTACGCTCTGCTGCTGCTCAAAAACTGGCGTTGCTGAATCTACCAGGATATGCTATTGGTGGCGTGAGTGTGGGCGAACCGCCAGAATTAATTGCCAAGATTGTTCAAGCCACAACACCATTACTTCCACAGGATAAACCTCGGTATTTAATGGGTGTCGGAACATACAGAGAAATGGCACAAGCGATCGCCGCTGGTGTCGATCTATTTGACTGCGTGATCCCTACCCGTTTAGCAAGACACGGTGCAGCTTTGGTGCAAGGCGATCGCTGGAATCTCAAAAATGCTCAATTTCGCCAAGATTTTCAACCTTTAGATGAAACTTGCCCTTGCTACACTTGCCAAAACTTCAGCCGAGCATACATATCTCATCTAGTCAGAGCGCAGGAAATCTTAGCTTACACTCTACTGAGCATTCACAATGTTACAGAATTGATTCGCTTTACTCAACTTATTAGAGAAGCAATATTGAGCGATCGCTTTACTAGTGAATTTGCTGTTTGGCTCAACCAAGAGGGCTAGGGCAAAAGCGGTAGTTTAAACAACAGTTTTCTGCTTTGTTTTATGACTGGGCTAGCACGACAGAACTAAAAACTACCTTTAGCTTCGAGTCTATATAAATAACTGTATAAGATACACCACTTGGCTTCGGGCTTATCGATTCAAACCCAATTAGAGGAATCAGTGGGAACAAATTATGTTAAGATACTTGTCAATTCTGAAAGCTGTGTTGGAAAGGTAAATTTCAGTATGGAAGCCGCTGTATTGTTAGCAAAACTGCCGGAAGCATATTCAATACTTGACCCCTTAGTAGACGTTCTGCCCCTGATTCCACTTTTTTTCTTGTTGCTAGCTTTCGTATGGCAAGCAGCTGTGGGATTTAGATAAGCGATTAGAAGGGGCTTGGGAACCAGTAGGGTGGGCAATGCCCACCCTTATTTTTCAGCTAAAGCGAGAACCAATCGCCTTTTGAAAGGCTGAGCGCTCAGCCATTTGCTTCATGTAGTTGACAACAGCCGGGTATTCGCTCAAGTCCAGCTTCAGCATAATTGGGATGTAACCCAGGATAGATCCCACTGCTACATCAGCAACACTAAAATTATATCCTAGCAAAAAAGGTTGTCGCTGAAAAATTTGATTGAGTGCAGTCATTAGCTGAGGCATTTCGCGCGCGCGATTGGCTTCAACAAAAACTCCAGGCCCCAAGGTAGCATTGGCAAACAAAACCCATTGGGCAAGTTCGGCTTTCTGCTCCACAGAAGCTGGTGTTTTACCATACTTCTCATCGAGGTAGAGCAGAATCGCGCCTGATTCCCAGAGCTTGAATTCTCCATCTACAATAGCTGGAACTTTCCCGATTGGATTAATTGCTATAAATTCAGGCTGACGATGTTCTCCCGCCTGCATATCTAGCATGACAAATTCGTAGGGAACTCTAAGTTCTTCTAAATACCACTGAACAATTGAGGCACGACTACGAGCGCCACCATAGAGTTTCAGCATAGAGACAAAAGTGGTTTTATTAGAGGACTTGATGAGTATAAGCGTGTTGTTTCACATTGTCTTCTTTAGTAACAACGTGCTTCATATTTAACACCCGCTTGCGTTCGGTGGAGAATTTGAAGTCATCGCGGGTTGTACCAAGCGCAATCAAAGATTTTGCAACTTCGCGTCTCTTGTAGGTACGTGCAGCAGCGATCGCTCGTTGCTCAAATTCTTCACTAAACTGAGCCGACTCAGGGAACCCAGCAGGAACAAGCAGTTTGTCACCGTCTAGTACATTTCCCAACGTTGTAGCACAAGCCATTTTATAAGAGGTGGGAATACCTTTGACAATCGCCTCCAAAGCAGCAGAGGGAATAGGTTCTACTATTTGAATTTCTAGCACTTCTCCATCCTCTTTAACAAAGCAGGAGGCTAAACCAACCACAATATAGTCGTCTGCTGATAGATCGGGAGCATTGGGATAGAAAGAAGCAGTTGTCATAAAAAACCCTCATTAACAACCAAACACAGCAGTGGTAACTGTTGCATTGTACCAAGTACTGAGTAGGGAGTTGGAAAAGGATGAAGGATGAAGGCTGAAGGATCAAGATTAAATCTTACACTTCGCGCCTTCACACTTTACACTTCACACTGCGAGGAGCGCGCGGGGCTAACACACACTTCACATTTCGCGCCTTCCCTCGCCCTTCAGCTTTTGTATAGATTTTAAATCTTCTGGAATTTAACTAGGGAAAGATGAATTATCAAGTATGAATTGGGAACTATAGAAAGTAAGGGCTGAAAAGAGTCTGATTTGAGATAGAGAATATCTATGCTGCGACAGACACCTCAGCAAGTGCCACAACGGCAAAACACCTGAAACCAAAAGACTTATAAGTTTAGTTTATAGAGCTAGTAGCTCAGCTGGGAATGATTATGAGTAATAAATCGTTAAAAGCACCACAAGATAATCAAAGATACAAACGATCCTCAGCTAGAACAGCTGCCACACCAGCACAAAAGCGTAGCGAGAAAAGACAGTCAGATTTGAGCAAGTCTGATCGTGATCGCCTTTTACGTGCAACAGCTTCAGCAAAAGCGCAGCAAGGTAGTTATCCAGAAGCGATCGCGTTGTTAAGCCAGCTACTGCACCGCGATCCCCAAAATGCGATTGATTATAATAATCGCGGGCTAATTTATTTTCAGTCCGGTCAATTCGACTATGCGATCGCAGATTACAACAAAGCAGTTGAACTCAATCCCCGTCTAGCTAATGCCTACAATAACAGAGCTAACTACTACGCTGCTTGTGGCAATTTGGTAGCAGCGCTTGCTGACTACGACCAAGCCTTAGACTTGAATCCTAGCTATGTGCGGGCGTGGATCAACCGAGGTATCACGCTACGCGATTTAGAACGCTATGAGGAAGCAATTGAAAATTTTGATATTGCTTTGTTGCTAGGTCAACTGAACGGTCATATTTACGCTGAACGGGGACGGACTTATCATCTTTGGGGTGACTGGAACTGTTGTGTTGCTGACTACCGTCGCGCCCTGGAAGTGCTACCTCAGCATCACGGATCGAGTTTCGACCCAGCTAGTCGTTTACGTTCCCAAGTTGAAAAAGAGTTAAACCAACTACTGGGTACAACTAGTAATTCATAATTGAAACCAGAGATCCTCAGTTATGAATTACTACACCTAGTCGCAATCAGGTTTTATAGGAGCGGGTGAAGCGGACATACTTGTGCAGATCACAAACTAATTCGTCAAACTCGCCCTTACAGTAGTCAGGAGAAAAGAAGTTATTTTGAATTCTGCCTTCAGCATAGCTGTCTTTTTCGTGAACGAGAAATATACTTTTGCAAGTATTCTATTTTATTATTATGGAGATTTTTTCTGCCAGAATACTTGCTTAGTTCCTGGTTCAAGCAGAGTACTCTGCTCTTGCATCAAAGTGGCGGCTTGGCGAGAATCAAAATAGAGATCGAAGTCTTGATGTAGATCTTTGACACGCCCTTCGGTTTGCTTGACTTCGGTGCTAATCTCTTGCAACTTTTGTTCTCCAGTCCAAAAATTGGGCAAAAGACGGGATAACCCATACAATGCTACTGCTGAGATGACAATATTAGCAGCCAATTTGGCAGAATTCTCTATCGCCACAGCTTTATATGGATGTCGGTTTAGGCGACGACGAGAATTTTTTTGACGCTTAGCAACCTGACGAGTTTCTCTAGGTTGTAAGGGGGGTTTTGACGGTTGAATGGCGTTCATAAGTGCGTAAATCCTTACAGAGATAACTTGCCTAATCCAAATCTTTAGATTTTTGTGGCTTAACAGATAAAAATCATCAAGAACTTACTGCTACTCATCTCTTATAACTGTAATTAAACGCAAACACAACATAAGATTTTACACTTCAATTGTCCAAAAGTAGTGAGTATATGATCGCTTGATGCTGGCGAATTTAAGCTAGTGAATAGAAGTTTGAAGTTTGAAGTATAGCCTTAATCATTAATTTTCAGCTAGTATATTCGCGTCATGCAGCGAACTCCTACATTCTTCAACCTTCACCCAAGCAATTGATTTGACGCGATCGCTCAATTCTTCTACTAGCTCTTGCCAAGTTTGCGTAAATTGTGCGAGTAACAAGTAATACTTGACATTAACAGTGAAATCTTGTTTATGGGTAGAGTTCTGAATTATGAGCTTTAAGTTTTGAATCAATAACTCATAGCTCATAGCTCATAACTCATAACTCTTACCTAGGAAGACGCGCCGTAGCTACGCCTTGAAGTATCGCTCCTTCTGCCTTATTTATAAAGTTCGGTAGCAAGCCGCACGGCAAGAATGCCTGGGATGAGTGCTACCACTAGAGCGATGTATATTTGGGTATCTGAGATAGACATGATGTAAAACCTCCTATTCTCAAAACAGTCTTAACAGATCGTTCAATAATTTGAAATACATTAACTCATTAGTGGCACAACTTGTTACAAGACTAAACAATATATGGCTGTTTTCCTCGGAATCGATTTTGGTACTTCTGGCACTCGCGCCGCAGTCATAGACGATGAAGCAAGGATAGTGTTGCAGGTACGTTATGCTTTTGTGCAGTCAAAATTAGCTGCCGGGGCAACAAATTGGCAAACAGCTTTATTTTGCCTAATCGAGCAGATTCCGGCTGAACTACGACGGGAAATAAAGGCGATCGCAATTGATGGCACTTCTTCGACTGTTTTACTGTGCGATGCTGCTGGTATGCCTTTAGATGCACCACTGCTATACAACGATGCACGGGGAGTAGCAGTGATGGATAAATTACGGGCGATCGCGCCCCCTAATCATACTGTATTAAGTGCTACCTCTAGTTTGGCGAAGTTGTTGTGGTGGGAAGAGAATCGATGCACGAGGCAAGAGGTGAAGTATTTCCTTCATCAAGCCGATTGGTTAGCTTTTTTACTGCACGGGCAATTAGGTATTAGCGATTATCACAATGCTTTGAAGTTGGGTTATGACGTGGAGAATTTACGTTACCCTGACTGGTTAACTCATTTGCCATTGTTCCCCCTATTGCCTAAAGTTGTGGTTCCAGGTACACCTGTTGCGCCTGCGGGAGCAGCAATTAGCGATCGCTTTGGCTTAAGGCGTGACTGTATGGTCTGTGCTGGTACGACTGATAGTATTGCGGCGTTTCTTGCTAGTGGAGCGCTAGAGCCTGGGGAATGTGTAACTTCTCTAGGCTCTACCTTAGTACTGAAGTTGTTGAGTCACACTCGCGTGGAAGATGCCAGATATGGAATTTACAGCCATCGTTTAGGGGATCTGTGGCTGACGGGTGGTGCTTCTAATACTGGTGGGGCGGTGTTGCGGCAATTCTTTAGTGATGCCGAATTGGAAAGTTTTAGCGATCAAATCGATCCTGAGATGGAAAGTCAGCTTGATTATTATCCTTTGTTGCAACCAGGCGATCGCTTTCCCATCAACGATCCCAATTTATCACCCCGACTTGAACCGCGTCCAGAAAATCCAGTAGAGTTTCTGCATGGCTTGCTAGAAAGTATGGCGCGGATTGAGGCTAGAGGGTATGAATTATTGCAGCAGCTAGGTGCAACTCGATTGAGCCGTGTCTATACGGCTGGGGGTGGGGCGAAAAATCCGGTTTGGAGTAGGATGAGAGAGCGTTATTTGCAAGTGCCTATGGTTACGCCTGTTCATATGGAGGCGGCTTATGGTGCGGCGTTGTTGGCTATGAGGGGAATAGAAAACGAACCGCCAAGACGCATAGACGCGAAGCGGCTTCTCGAAGAGTAGGACGCGAAGAAGGGAAAGAGAGGTAATTAACGATCGCTTTCCTAACTAAACAAGCGTGCTACAGGACAGGTAAAACCAGGTAGTAATGGTGAATTGAGTTCATCGCTGGCAAACAATGTTGCTACGAGTGTCAAAGTGGCTTGTTGACGGCGATAAACTTGTATTTGCTGCAAGCGTCGATCTGCAATCCAATATTCTCTTACTCCCTGGGCGGTGTAAAGCTTCAGCTTCACCTCTCTGTCTCGGCGTTCGTTCGCTTCACCAGGAGATAGTACTTCTACCACCAGTTCTGGCGATCCAGTCAAGTGTTCGGCTTCATCTAACAAAGCAGCTAATCGCTCGTTGCTTACCCAAACTACATCGGGGATGACGTTATCTGCATCAGTGTAAATGATGCCTGGAGTACTCACCGTTTCTCCCAAATTCGTCTGCTGTGACCAAAGATCCAACTCTCTACAGATGTTTTTACAAACTTTTTGGTGCCCCCATCCTGGTGCGCGTGTCACAAATAATTCCCCATCAATAATTTCGTAGCGATTGCCGTTATCTGGCAACAATTCCAGATCGGCGCTTGTCCAACGTACCCGCTCTGTACTAGTTTGGTTCATACGGACACCCTTTGAATGTTTCGATTTTGGATTTTGGATTTTGGATTTTTGACTTTCATACGGGCGGGTTTATTACTTTATATGTCATCACACTAATATCCTCGTTAAACCCGCCCCTACTGAATGCTTGACTCTTCATTCCATTTTTTGCAATGGGGCGATTTTGGGATCGATGATTTTTTGACCGAGACTGGGAAATTTAATCGCTAGGGAGATTTTGTTACCCGATCCGAAGATGTGGGTGATTTCGCCAATGCCAAAGGTTTTGTGGAAGATGCGATCGCCTACTGTCCAGTTTTGGTTTTGGTTGGTTGGTGCTGAGGTTGTAGTGCTTTGTGTGCTACGTCGTGTCGATTGTGATGCAACTCTAGCTGACTGATTGCTAGCAACACCACTTCTGGGCATCCCAAAGCTGAGTAATTCTTTGGGTAATTCTGCCATAAACTGGGAAACTACGGCGGGTTCGCGGGAACCATAGAGGCGGCGTTCGCGCGCGTGGGTGAGATGTAACAATTCTTGAGCGCGAGTTATGCCGACATAACACAGGCGGCGTTCTTCTTCTAGTGAGTCTGGATCGTCTAAGGAGCGGAAGTTAGGAAATAATCCCTGTTCCAGCCCTACTAGAAATACGACCGGAAATTCTAGTCCTTTGGAGGCATGGAGCGTTAGGAGAGAAACGGCTGTTTGTCCTTCTTTAAGGTTATCTAACTCAGAAGTTAGAGCGGTGCTGGCGAGGAAGGTTCCCAATGTCACTTCATCGCTTTCTTCTTCAAATTGCAACACGGCGTTGTAGAGTTCTTGGACGTTTTGCAATCTGTCTTGGCTTTCGTCTGTACCTTGATTTTGCAAGTCTTTGATATAACCAGAGTCTTCAAGCACTCCTTGGACAATTTCAGCAGGTGAAAGGGTGTCTACTTGTTCTTGCCAATGGCGAATTAGCCCGGCAAAGTTATTCACTCCTTTGGCTGAACGTCCGGCTAAGGTGTTAACGGATGTTTCGTCGCTGAGAATTTCCCACAAGGGTAAGTTTAATTGTTGGGAAGCGTTGACTAAATTATCAATTGTGGCTTTGCCAATTCCGCGTCTTGGAGTATTGATTACTCGCAACAAACTGACACTATCAAAAGGGTTGATAATTGCTCTTAAATATGCAATAACGTCTTTAATTTCTTTGCGATCGTAGAACTTTAGACCGCCCACAATTGTATAAGGTATACCCCAGCGTACCAAAGTTTCTTCAATCGGACGAGATTGGGCATTAGTCCGATAAAGAACGGCAAAACTACCCCAGTGAAGTTCTGGATATTGGCGTTCTAAATTACGAATTTGATTGACAACAAACTGCGCTTCAGCAATTTCGTCATCGGCTTTATAACAATAAATTTGCTCTCCTGCTTCTCGTGTTGGTTTGAGAACTTTATCAATGCGTTGGGTGTTATTTTCAATTAGCTGGTTAGCGGCTTGTAAAATGTTTTCCCTAGAGCGATAGTTTTCCTCCAGCTTTACCATTGTGCGGGTGTCTTCATCTGGTAAGCCGTCGCCAAAGTCTGATTGAAAATTCAGCAGAATCGTAAAATCTGCCATACGGAAGCTATAAATAGATTGATCGGCATCGCCGACTACAAATACTGAGCGATTTTTCCAATCCCACTCACTTTTTCTGGTTTCGCCATTCGTCGCTAATAGGCGAATCAGATCGTATTGAATGCGATTTGTATCTTGATATTCATCTACTAAAATATGTTGAAATCGTTTATGCCAGTAGCCTAATACTTGCTCATTCTGTTGAAATAATTTGACGGGAACCAAAATTAGATCGTCAAAATCTAGAGCATTATTTTCTGCTAGCCGAGCTTGGTAATGACCGTAAACTTCAGCAATTACTCGTCCGCGATAATTCGGTTGTTCTCGCTCAAAATCTTGAGGTGAAAGTCCTTGGTTTTTGGCGTTGCTGATGGCATAACGGACAGAACGTGGTTCAAATTTCTTGTCGTCTAAGTTAAGCTGTTTGGTAACGATTTGTTTGACGACACTTTGAGCGTCAGATTCATCAAATATGGAAAAATTACGAGTCCATTTGCGTCCTTTTTCGTCTTCGTATTTTTCGATATCAAAACGAAGGATGCGGGAAAAGAGACTGTGGAAAGTGCCGATCCATAAGTCTTTGATGTAGGTTTTATAGACTTGTGATCGCAGTCTTGTTTGTTCGTGAGGCGCTAATTCTTCTAAAGAGCGATCATATTGTCGCAGTGCTATTTGGTGCGCGAATAGATTTTGGATGCGATCTTTCATTTCTCGCGCCGCTTTGTTGGTAAAAGTGACAGCAAGGATATTTTCAGGCGCGACGCGATGCTTGAGAATGAGATTAGCAATGCGATAGGTAAGCGCTCTAGTTTTGCCGGAACCTGCACCAGCAACCACTAATAAAGGCCCGCAAAAATGCTCTACGGCTGTGCGTTGACTGGAGTTGAGGTTACTGAGAAAATCTGTGGTTGTAGTCATGATTTAGCGGCTAGTGGCTGGTGGCGATGCAGGCTAGGGCGATTGAATTCGTGCAGCTAGGCAAGCAGGCTACAGAGATATTTTGACACTCTGCGCGATAAATCGACGCAGATTCTTAACTCAATGGGAGTCCAACGACTTTACCCTCGTTAAGCATCTTGACCGTCTGCCCGACGGCTGCACACCCTCTATTGAGGACGACTTGAGCGGCTGCTACATCTCTATCCGTTGTGTAGCCGCAATTCTCACAAACATAAACGCGCTCAGACAATTCTTTTTTTCCTGTTTCTGTAACACAGCTAGGGCAAATCTGACTTGTCTTTCTACTATCGACCTTCTGGAAGTAGATACCACGCTTAAAACAACACTGCTCAAGGATTTGAAAGAATTGACCCCACCCAGCGTCTAAACAGTGTTTTCCAAGCATTCCTCTAGACAACCCAACCAAGTTTAAATCCTCTACAAATATTGTTTTGGCTTGATCACAAAGTTGATTTGATACCTTCCATTGAAAGTCTTTCCTTGTATTAGCAATATGTTCATGCAGTTTTGCCACTTTATGCAGAGCTTTGCGCCAATTGTTTGACCCTATTTTCTTGCGACTAACCCGCCCGTGCAGCAATTTAAGCTTGCGTTGAAGGTCTACAAAAAATTTAGGACGTTTGATACAAAGACCATTAGAGGCAGCAATAAAACTGATTAATCCCACATCCACACCTAACGCTTCACTATGTGGCATAGGTTGAGGAACAAACGTATCCCATTGCAGCGTTAGCATTACATACCAACCAGATGACCGCTTGACAATACGAGTTTGTTTTACGGTTGCATTAGTAGGGATATCTCGTGATTGACGAAATTTAACCCATCCAATTACAGGAAGTTTAACTAATCCTTGTTGTAGTGGATTCTTACCTGGTTGAGAAAAGACAAATGACCGCAACTGTCCTACTTTCTTGAATCTTGGAAAACCAAAATTACGCTCCCACATTGAAGTGAAAGCTTGCTCAAGCCTTTTAAGTGTTTGCTGCATGACTTGTGCCGCTACCTGCTTTAACTGGGAGTATTGCTCTTTACTAGCAGTCAAAGATTTGCACTGACTGGCAAAAGTAGGACGGGGTGTATCTGCTGGGATTATATACTCAGAATGCAATGAACAAGCGTTAACTTGACATGAGCGTGATTTGTACCAATCTTTGCGTTCAGCAAGAGCATAATTATAAACTTTTCGATTAATTTCTAACCAATCTTGAAAAGTTTTTATTTGTTGCTTGGTTGGTTGCAATCGAAACTCATAAGTTAAAGAGAACACTTGTCATCACCTCCTTCTATTTATCATATCATATCTTTCGTAGTATCGATAGGTATAGGCAGTTAAAACTTGCACGCTCGTGAGCCTGGCACCCCGACTTAAAAGATCGGGTCTATCATGCTCCCGCATTATTTTCGGTATGCATAATTGCTAAGGATACGTAATTGTATTGACAACGTAAATACAACTATTTCTGGAAGCTCGACACACAAAAACAGAATAGCTCATCGACGGCAAGTATGCGGGGCGATCTTCCCGTCAGTTCGACGCTGCCAATTGTTAGGCTTCTGATCTAACCCTAAGTCGCATTTCTTGAGCCTTTTCAAACCAACTTTCAAAAATATCTCTTGCTTCAAATCGAGAGTCAGCATTTAACTTGAAGAACAAGAATAAAACGCTTAGCTAGTCAGACAATCGGTTTTGAAAAATCGATTATAATGCATGATATAGTCATTGGATTGTATATCAATAGGTCTGAATTTGGAGTAGAAATTTGAGGTGTAAATCAACACATCTGTAACAATACCCGATCTGTTCCAGAACTAGTCGCCCCCAGTGAAATAAATTCTAAATTTGGTTAGAATCCGAAATTTGCCGCTTAAACTATGTAGTATTGCCTAAAGACAAACTCGCGTCCTTCGGGGGGCAAATACCACTAACCGCAAGTGCGATCGCTACTCTCGCTTTTACCAAAATCTTCGAGAAGACTCTCGAAAAATTTACCGAAGCAGCTTTGATTAAAGTCAACCAGCTGCGTCAGAAGATTTGGGACAAACTGCGGGGCAATCCTAAAGCTGAAGTTGCACTAGCAGAGGTAGAAAAAGGCTCTAAACAGGATTTAGAAACAGTTGCTGCCCTGTTGCAGGTGGAGATGAACCAAGACGACTTGTTTGCTCAAGACATAGAACAGCTGGCGCAGGAGATTCAGCAAGAGATTAATATCAGCAAGAGATTAATATTGGTAAGGTTCAAGGTCAGAATATCCAGAATGTGTATAGTGGAGAAGCACAGCAGAACAATGCTGTAGGCAATCACGCGCCAGTCATCCAAGGGGGTAGCGGTCATAGTATTACATTCAACTGACTGAAGTCGTCCGACGGGGAGAATCGGACAGAGTTAGCTCCCATCGACTGGCACGAAGTTAGTCGCCAATGTCTGGAACCCCACCAGCAGCGACTCACCAGCAATTCCTTAATGCAGGATGAATCTACCAAATTAGGAAGAGAGCAGATTTATGTCCCCCTAGCACTAGTGCAGCGGACAAAACCAGAGAAACGCAACAAGGGCGAATATTCCCCAGAAGCGGGAACGGATCTCTATGAAGCGCAGTATGACAAAAAGCAGCGATTTGAGCATGAAGCTTTCTTGACTCAAATCTTGGAACGAGGGGAAGGCAAAACTAAGGGTAAGCGCATCGCCTTAATTGGGGAACCAGGTGCAGGCAAAACAACGCTGCTGCAATGCATTGCATTTTGGGTGTTAGAGAAAAACTTAGGTTTCCCAATTTGGATTTCGCTGGCAGATTTGCAGCGAAGTGCTCATCGTGGCGATTTATCAACTTATTTACTTGAGAATTGGCTTTCTAAAGCTGTTCCACCAAAACAGTTGACTCGGGCGAAGGAGGAGTTGACAACGCAAATTCAACAGGGGCGAGTTTGGTTGCTGTTGGATGGGGTGGATGAGGTGGCTGTATCGGGTATGCAGACATTAAAAAATCTTTCCCGACAATTTAGCGGGTGGATCTCCCAGTTACGGGTGGTACTAACCTGTCGGCTGAATGTTTGGCAAGCGGATCGCAATGATTTAGAAGACTTTGAAACATATCGCCTACTGGATTTTGATTATCCCAAGCAGGTACATCAATTTATCGATAATTGGTTTGGGAACCTCACGTCCGATTGTCCCAGTGAGAAGAGGGGGAGTAAGGCGGAACGGTTGAAGGCACAATTGGATGAAGCTGAACGGGGACGCTTGCGAAACTTGGTACAAAATCCTCTGCGGTTGATGCTATTGTGTAGCACTTGGGAGAGTGAGGAGGGGAATTTACCACAGACAAAGGCGGGACTTTATAAGCAGTTTGTGAACAAAATCTACAAATGGAAATACAACCGTTTCCCCATTAACGATGAAGAACAAGAGAAATTAAACAATGCATTGGGACGTTTAGCGCTCAAGGATATTCAAGAGGGTAGTTCTCGGTTCCGGTTACTAGAAAGTTTTATTAAAAAGGAATTAGGGGCACCAGATGATAAGAATTCCTCGTTTTACAAAGCGCTGCAACTAGGTTGGTTGAATCATGTAGGAATTGCAGATGAGTCCCCATCACAAGAAAAAGTTTATGCCTTCTACCATGCTACCTTCCAAGAATATTTCGCAGCGTTAGCAATTGACGATTGGGGTTTTTTCCAACCCCGCGACCATAAAAATAAACCAGTAAAAGACGCAGATAATAAAGATAAGCCCTACCGTATATTTGAACCGCAATGGAAAGAGGTGATTTTGCTGTGGCTGGGGCGAGAAGAGGTGGAAAAAGAACAGAAGGAAGAGTTTATCAAGGCATTAGTAGAGTTTCGCGACGGCTGCGGCGGATTTTATCAGCATCGAGCTTATTTTTTGGCCGCAGCAGTAATTGCCGAATTTGGAGAATGTTCCAGATCTGATGAAGTTGTAAAGCAAATTGTTCGGTGGAGTTCTGATTATGGACCGCTTCAGGATGGAGCAGAGGCAGCACTGCAACAGACTCATCGTGCAAAAGCCATCGCTGCTTTGCTAAACTTAATCGCCACCTCTGAGGGTAAGTACTACACCCGTATGCTAGCGTTAGAAAGCTTAGGGAAAATAGCTGTTGGCAACGAAAGTGCCAAAGCTGCTTTGCTCGGCTTCATCGCCAACTCTCAGAATGAAATCCGCAACCGTATGCAAGCGGCAGAAAGCTTAGGAAAAATAGATCCAGGCAACAAAACTGCGATCGCAGCTTTAATCAACTTCATCGACCGTTCAGAGTTTGAATACTTCCATAGCATGGCAGCAAGTCACTTAGGGGAAATAGCTGTTGGCAACGAAGGTGCGATTGATGCTTTGGTCAACTTAATCGCTACCTCTGAAGATGAATACACCTATTGGGAAGCGGCAGAAAGCTTAGGTAAAATAGCTGTCGGCAACGAAAGTGCGATTGATGCTTTAATCAACTTAATCGATACCTCTGAGGATGAATCCACCCGTCGGCAAGCGGCAGAAAGCTTAGAGCAAATAGCTGTTGGCAATGAAGGTGCGATCAATGCTTTGGTCAACTTAATCGCCACTTCACAGGATGAATACACCCGTTGGCAAGCGGCAGAAAGCTTAGGAAAAATAGCTGTTGGCAACGAAAGTGCGATCAATGCTTTGGACAACTTAATCGATACTTCACAGTCTGAGTCCACCAACTGGTTAGCGGCATATAGCTTAGGGCAAATAGCTGTTAACAACGAAGGTGCAATCGATGCTTTGGTCAACTTAATCGCCACTTCACAGGATGAATCCACCCGTAGGAAAGTGGCATCTCGCTTAGGGCAAATAGCTGTCGGCAACCAAGGTGCGCTCGATGCTTTGGACAACTTAATCGATACCTCTGAGGATGAATCCACCCGTTGTCAAGCGGCAGAAAGCTTAGGGCAAATAGATCCAGACAACAAAAGTGCGCTCGATGCTTTGGACAACTTAATCGATACCTCTGAGGATGAATCCACCCGTTGCCAAGCGGCATCTAGCTTAGGGCAAATAGCTGTTGGCAACAAAGGTGCGATTGATGCTTTGCTCAAGTTAATCGCCACCTCTAAGAATGAATCCATCCGTCAGCAAGCGGCATCTAGCTTAGGGCAAATAGCTGTTGGCAACAAAGGTGCGATCAATGCTTTAGTCAACTTAATCGCCACTTCTCACGATTTCTCCACCCGTTGGCAAGCGGAATCTAGCTTAGGGCAAATAGCTGTTGGCAACGAAGGTGCGATTGATGCTTTGATCAAGTTAATCAATACCGCTCACGATTACTCCCCCCTTAGCTCAGCGGCATCTAGCTTAGAAAAGATTTTGCCAGCAGATCGGATCGCGAAAGCTGTCACTGCCTTGAGGTATAACTTCAAACCAGACAAATCTCGTGACAGAGCTATCTGGCCTTGCGCCCAAAATATGTCTTACTCAGCTTTTTATGAAGCTTGGCATCCTTCCTTTGACATAAAAATAGCAATTCGATATTTATATCCTTGGTGGCCTGTTTTGTGCTTGTTTTTGGTGGTACATATCTTAGTTCGCTTCAATGTTTTACCTAATGTGAAGAGTCCTACTGATATCCAGCGACAGCAGCAAATTCGTTAATTTTAGTGGGCCAGGGCAAACTCCTTGATAATTGCAACGTTTTTGCAGGAATCTGGATTATCCCTCTTCTGCCACTTTAAGAAAATTCGACGAATCTACGTGGTTTCAGCCTAGGAAAAATCAAGGTTTCACCCCAGTTTGACAAAAGCTGTTCACGGAGCAATCATGCTCGTGATGGTTAAAAGAAACATTTGGCAAAGTTACTTAAACTGGTGGGCTAGTGTTACAGACGTGTTGACTTACCCCTCAAGCTTTCACTCCAAATCCAGAGCTATTGATATACAATCTAATGACTATATCATGCATTATAATCGATTTTTCAAAACCGATTGTCTGACTAGCTAAGCGTTTTATTCTTGTTCTTCAAGTTAAATGCTGACTCTCGATTTTTTGCCTTTTGTACTTATTAATTTGATGTTGCTCTTCTGTTATATGTCTGGAGTTTGGGAATTTATCTGTGTAAAACTTTTGTACTCCCAACGGCTTTAGTAATTCCTGCTGGAGCAAAACTTCGGATTGACGATTTCCTAATATCTCAGCTAATACTTGACCGAAATTATGGCCTATTCATGCCACAGCCAACGTTTATTTGATTTATTGCCCAGCCTGTTGGGCAATAAATCAGCTTCAGCCTTTTTAGCTTCTCCTACAGATATGTCGCTGTTTCCGAGTCGATAAATTGCAACTTCTACATATTCTGGGTCGAGATCAGCTAGTAATTTTTGATTCACATCTATCTTTTTTGTTTTTTTTAAGTTCGTTCAGCACAGTCACTGGACTAATTTTCAGAGTGCGAGCTATCTCTCTCACACCACTACCATTAATTGTTCAACACGTCTGTAACACTAGCCGATGAAGTTAACGCAGTACGAGGAGGGAACTAGCCCTTTGGTGGAGAGTTTTATTAAGTAGGCTACTGGGCAAACATTTCAGCTAAGGTATTGAGGACTGCTTTTTGCTCGTCAAGACCGATCTGACCAAGCCGTTGAACTAATCGAGTTTTGTCAACAGTACGGATTTGATCGAGAACAATCTGCCCATTTTTGCCTTGAAATTGACTTGCTACTCGTGTGGGATATGGTTGACCTTTTGTGGTCATGGGAGCAACAATGACGGTAGCAATATGGCGGTTCATCTCATCTGGTGAAATGACAACACACTGTCTTGTCTTCTGAATTTCACTGCTGATAGTAGGATCGAGAACTAAGAAAACGTCGAAACGCTTAACTACCATTCCCATTCAACTGAATCCCAAGTTGTAGCGATCGCATCATCGAGCAAAACATCATCTTTTAGTTCTGCCATTGCTGCAAAGGCTTCATCCCATCCGACACGCGATCGCCTTGCTGCACGTATAATTAAGCGATCTTCATGCACTTCAATTTCAACTTCTTTGTCAATACCGCTTTGCTCTAACAAAGGTTTGGGAATCCGAATACCCTGTGAGTTACCAACTTTCACAATTCGAGTCCTGATTGTTGCACCCATAGTTAATTACCTCGCACAGATGGGGAAGTAATTACATTGTATCTACAAGAAGAGGATAGTCAAATCATGATATACACTCTAGCTTCTACCTGAAAACTTGACTAAAGGAACGATCGCCTAATTAGACTCAACACCCCATATCTTTCATCACTCGCATCGCTGCATTGTGTCCCGCCGCACCAATTACCGATCCGGCTGGGTGACACGCAGAACTTGCTGAATATAAACCCTGAATTGGAGTGCTATATGCCAATCTGTCAGCAAATCCAAATGAGTTATCAACGTGATGGATGTGTCCCCGCGTTAAACCAAAGTGTTGTTCTAACTTCTGGGGATGCAAGGCGAATACTTCTTGGACTAATTGTGACGTACCTGGGGCAAAGCGATCGCAAATCGACAGCAAATGCTTGACATATCTTTCTTCTTGTGCATCCCAAGTCGTTTCTTCTAACTGATAAGGAACCCACTGCACAAACAGTGCTGAATTGTGGTGTTTTTCAGCATCTTGTAGGGAAGGATCGATCTTTGTATGAATATACCACTCAATCGCCGGAAATTCTGGCAGTCGCCCTGCTTGGACATCAGCAAAAGATTTGTGCAATATTTGCATGACTTCCTCCTCATCCGGTAGCAGATGAATTGTAGTGCCGTGTTGCCCTCGATTTTCCGGCAGGCAAGTAAATTGAGGTAGTTCTTGCAAACACAAATTTACTTTAAATGTTGAGCCATCTTTTTGATAGCTATCTAATTGTTGATTGTAGTCATCTGGTAAATTCTCGCTTCCAACTAGATGGCGCATTCGGAAGGGATCGGCATTGACAATAATTGTTTTAGCTTCTATCTCAGTTTCGTCTTGCAACACTACACCCTTGGCGACACTCTGAGTCAGCAGGATTCGATCTACACCCCGCCCAGTCTCAATTCTTGCCCCTGCTTTAATTGCAGCTTCAGCAAGGCGACTCGTAACCGTACCCATGCCACCTTTAACTATCATCCAAGTGCCGTCACTTCCAGGTAGGCGACACATATTATGGATGAGAAAATTCATACCTGTGCCGGGAGTATCCCATGTGCCAAATAACCCGGTGAAGCCATCTGTGACGGCATACATTGCTTTTAACAAGTCGCTTTTGAAGTCAAAGCGATTGAGATATTCGCCGACTGACTGACGGCAGAGATTGATGAATGTGGAACGAAGGGGCGATCGCACATATTTTTCTGCCGTCTGTTCAATTGAAACTGGTTCCTCTAACCAAGTTGGGGCAATATCTTCGCGCAACTGAGCAAGTTCATTTTGCAATGCACACTCAGCTTTCCAGTCAGCTTCAGAAAAAAAAGTTGTAAATTGCCGCTGCATCTCTTCTCTATCTGAACCGAAGAGTAGATAACGGCTTGAGGTTGTCGGTAAGAAGTAATGAGGATCGCGGCGGATCGTGGGAATGTCTATTTCCAGAATTTGCAGCAATTCCGGCGGCATGAGTCCCAGCAAGTAAGCACCTGTAGAGATCTTGAGGTTTGGCGCTGTGCGGAAAGGTTGTTCAGTACGACAAGCACCGCCAATTACGGGTTTTTCTTCAACTACCAACACATCGAGTCCTTTTCGTGCCAGTAGTAGCGCCGCCACTAGTCCATTGTGACCAGCACCAATAACCAGGACATCTACAGAGCGCTTCATACTCATAGTATAGGTAAGGACTAGAGAGAAGGATCGAGGATGTATTGAGGCAATTTGCCTCTCTACGAATTCCCCCTTAACCTTAGCCTATACCGACATATTTCTTAGCTTTAACGAAGTGTAACCTTGGCAACATCAAAGTCACTCACCTTCGTCATGTTGCCATTGCTAGTATCTACCGTGTAGAGAGCATAAGGTGTCTGATACCTCAGCCCACCAAAGGCGAAGAGTTGACCTGCTGGAGAGCAAACTAGGCTTTGCAAGCCATTATTCCAAACTATATTGCCGAGCTTCAATTGTGCTATGGTAGTCGGCTTTTTTTGCCCTAGGTCTAGCAGTACCAAACTCGTTGCGCCTTGTCGATCTACAGTAGTCGAATAGAGTTTTCCGTCCGGACACTGAGCAAGAGTATTGAAACGCTCGTTTCCGGGCAGGTTAATCTTATTGCTGGAAGTAATCGCACCAGTCTGAGCGTCAATTTCGACTAACCTGACAGGCGGCCTACCGTTCTTTCTAACGACTAGACCGAGAAATCCACCGTCACTAGACCTTACTAGACTCCCAAGCTTTTCCTGCTTGTCCAGTCCCGAAACGGTAACGGTTCTGATTGGCGTACTCAGAAATATCAGGCGAGTGGGAGTACTCTCTCTGTTGCTGGTGCTAGCAGTGGTAACAGCTAGTACGAGTGTGCCATCACTTAAGGAAGCAAAACCAGTCAATTCCTCACCGGACTGAAGGTTTACGCCCTGCACAGCTGATGGAGTCTGTACCTGATTAGTTGCTACGTTTAAAGTCGGTAGGAATAGTTCACGATCAGTGCTGGCTGCGCTAGTATTTTCGCTACCAGTAGGATCGGTGCTGTCTAACACAGTGGTAGTTGTGTCGTCGCTGCTAGTTGGAGCGCCAAGGCTTGCACCAACGATAACCAAATCTGCTGTTTGGGCAAGGGTCTTGTTAGCGAAGTAAGTCAGTCCAGCGGTTGCAGTGCCTGCGATCGCCAGCTGACCAAATCGGCGACGTGTTATTTTCAAAGTCATAAATTTCCACTCCCAAAAATTACAAACAGGTGAAGGGTGAGGGAGAAAAACAAAAATTTGAGTTTCAAGCCCGTATATATCTGTAGCGGCAGGCGCTAGGTTAATTGAATCCAACTTGCTACTGACGGAACGTTATTGTTGTCAGTTATAAACAACATATAGTAGCCAGGCGTTGCTAGGTTCCGGTTACTCGGTATTGTGACCGTAAGAGAAGTACTGGATCTGGAGCCGATAGGCACGTCTACTAATCGTTGATCTGTTTCGCAAGAATGAGTAGTCGCCATTGGTTTAATCAGACTTACCCATTTAATGTTCCCAGCTTGGGCTGTTTGAATCGTAATTGTCGCGCCGTATCCCGTTGTTTGGGGAGCGCTGTTAATTACAGGTCGTGTTTGCGACATATACGCCGGACTATAAATTTCTATCCGCCGTTCCTCACGTCCCCGATCTGGGTTGCCCCCAGTTGCAGCAACTCTAGCATCTGGTAGCAGCAACGCCACTGAATGATACAGGCGACCGTTAACACTTGGGGTTTCTACTACTGTCCAAGTATTGGTAGCTGGATTGTAGATCTCTGCTGGCAGATTTGATTGGTTTACGTCTTCACCCCTGCCACTGCCATTACAAACAAAGACCGTGCGATCAGGTAATATAACCGCATTGTGGTGCATACGGGCATAGTTCAGCGATGCGGCTGCCGTATAAGTCGGGCTACTAGCTGTTAGATTTGCGATATTGACCCTATTAGTTGCCGTGCCACCGAAGCTATCACCACCACCAATAATCATGACTTTCTGGTCTTGGGCAGGTGGTAGCAGCACGCTGGCAGCTTGTTCGCCAAAGTTGGCATTTTGCAACCCAAAAACTTCTTGTTCGCCGATCGCAGAATTGAATTTTCCAGGTATGGTGAGGATACGTGGCGACACACCTGTATTCTCGAAGTAACCGCCAGAATAGAAAAGCTTGCCATTACTCATCAGGAAAAGATGCGAGTACATCGGCAAGCGACTGGTTTGTCGTGAAAAAACTTTCCAGCCAAAGGAACTGGAATAAATTTCTGGGTTTCTGTCAAGGTTGCCGTTTACATCCAAACCCGACAAAGCAAAGATGCGGCCATCGCCCAGGGTTACTACAGTAGGATACCAGCGACCGCGATTCATCGATGCTACCCTTTCCCATTGCTCATTACTCGGATTGAACAATAGAGCAGCTGTCGAGCCATAAAATGGGTCATATTGCAGAGTTCCACCAGCAACCATTAGTTTCCCATCCGGTCGGAATGACTGCCCTGCGCAGAAAAGATCAAGGGGTAACCCAGCAGAGTCTAATGGCGTTGTTGGACGGGAGAACGTCCCAGCATTCACATCCCAAACAGCGCTACCTTGAGGTTCATTTCGATTGTTTGGATCGTTCCCCGATCCAGTGTAGAAAAATACCTTTCCAGTGCGCAACAGCGCAGCATGAATAGGATTGATCGGACAACTGTACGACAATACTTGCCAGCCCATTTTGTTTTATTTCCTACTTGCTTGAAAATTTTTAAGGTTTTAACTGTTTAACAACTAAACAGTTCTAGCCGCCTAACAAAATTAATCCATCTTTACACATCTGAAATTTTAGCTTTGAAAGCCTGAACACCAGTTAAAATCAACGAAAATCGCAGATTTTAAAATTTGCGCATTCGCAATCTTATCCTACCTGAAGGCAGAAGCTTGAAACAAAGAAGTTTTCTTTTTTCTCACCGAAGTGAAGAGGCTTGTACCCTCTTTTATGGGCGAATGGTGAATTTTTACGCCCAAAAATCAAAGTTAAGTTGCGGTAAATCTGAATAGTATTACCTGCTGTCTAAAAACCTCAGTCCCAAGTTATAGAAATTTTTTCGCAAATCTTTTGTAGGTCAGGATCTTTGTTTAAAAAGATAACTATGAAGAACTACTTTTAGCTTTGCTCTGTAGATAATGCTTCATTTTAAAAAAAAATGCAACAACCAAAAGTTATGTGTTAGAAAGCACAAAAATGCTTAATTTTGATTTAAATTAAGAAATGCAAAAATTAGTAAAGCAAAGTAATCAATGTGTTTAAGGGAGATTCATCCCAAATGTGAAACTACAACCAGCTATACGATCCTCAAAATCGCTAGAATAGAAGTTTAAAGCATTAACCTACTTATGTCTCTCCCTATAGTTGCAATTATTGGTCGCCCGAATGTGGGCAAATCTACTTTTGCCAATCGTTTGGCTGGGGTACAGTCAGCGATAGTGTATGACCAGCCTGGTGTGACACGCGATCGCACTTATCTTCGCTCTTACTGGGGTGATCGCGAGTTTTTAGTCGTGGATACCGGAGGATTGGTATTTGACGACGATACGGAGTTTTTGCCGTTAATTCGCCAGCAAGCGATCGCCGCATTGACAGAAGCGAGTATGGCAATTTTTCTGGTTGATGGTCAAACTGGGCCATCACCAGCTGATGAAGAAATTGCTCAATGGTTGCGTCAACAACCAGTTCCAGTACTTTTGGCAGTAAATAAATGTGAATCTCCAGAACAAGGTTTAACTCAAGCAGCACAATTTTGGGAACTCGGTTTAGGCGAACCTTTTGCCCTGTCTGCAATTCATGGTAATGGCACGGGAGAGTTGTTAGACGAACTGATTACATACTTACCAAAGGTAGAAGAACTACCAGAAACGAATGAAATTAAAGTGGCGATTGTTGGTCGTCCGAATGTGGGTAAATCTAGTTTGTTGAATGCTTTTGTGGGTGAAAACCGCGCGATCGTTAGTCCCATTTCCGGTACTACTCGTGACACAATTGATACTTTGATTGAACGAGAAGGACAAACTTATCGTTTGATCGATACAGCCGGAATTCGCAAGAAGAAAAATGTGGAGTACGGCCCGGAATTTTTCGGAATTAACCGTGCTTTTAAGGCAATTCGCCGTGCCGATCTAGTTTTACTGGTAATAGATGCGATCGATGGTGTCACCGAGCAAGATCAAAAATTAGCAGGACGCATTGTTGAAGAAGGACGAGCTTGTGTTGTTGTCATCAACAAGTGGGATGCTATAGAAAAAGACTCCTACACGATCTACGACTACGAAAAAATCATCGAAGAACGGCTACATTTTGTCGAGTGGGCGGAGAGGATTTTTGTCAGTGCCTTAAACGGACAACGGGTGGAAAAGATTCTAGAATTGGTGAATCGTGCGGCTGAGGCACATAAACGCCGAGTTTCCACCGCCGTGATTAATGAAGTGCTAGAAGAAGCATTAAAATGGCATTCTCCCCCTGTTAGCCGTCAAGGTCGTCAGGGAAAAATTTACTATGGCACGCAAGTTAGTATTCAACCACCTGCGATCGCTTTATTTGTCAACGAGTCCACGCGCTTTAACGAAAACTATCGCCGCTACATCGAACGACAATTTCGCCAACAACTCGGCTTTACTGGCACACCAATTCGGCTATTATGGCGGAGTAAAAAAGCCCGTGATGTAGAAAGTAGCGGTGCTAATCGTGCTACCCGCGTCTAGAATTTTGGATTTTGGATTCTGATTTTAGATTGGGGAAAACCTATTTTAGAATCAGAAAGTTTGAAACTTACAAGTAAATCAATAATCCAAAATCCAAAATCTAAAATCTAAAATCGAAACATGGACTTACTGCGATCGCTACCTTTAGGGCTGTATCTAGAAAAACCGCTCACTTGGCTACATCAGCTCGATCCTAGAGTGAAGCTTGCTTGGTTGTTGAGCTTTTTAGCAGCTCCTATCATGGCAAATTCTATTTGTCGTGTGGTGTTGGTAATACTGCTAATTCTGTTAACAATGGCCGCTGCTATACCTTTTCGCGTCTGGCGGCAACAAATGGGCGGGCTGTTAATGCTATCGTTTTTTATTCTGGTTCTAGGTACAGTCAGTCCCGATGGCATGAGTGTAGCATATCAACCCCGCTTACCAACTACTGAAGATTCTCAATTATTAGTTTTAAGTGAACAATTTAAGCCAAAAGATAGAAGACAAGAGTCAAAAAACTCGCAGCTCTCCCCTAGCACTCCTCTCGCAGATCGCCCCTACAGTTATGTATTGTTTCAAAAGGGAATATTTACAATTACTCGCCGCTCAGTAGAATTGGCTGTGCGTCTGGCAACGATTATGTTTACTTTAATTTACAGTACTAACCTATATCTACTTACAACTGCACCTGAAGAAATTACCGCTGGGCTGGAAAGCTTAATGCTACCCTTACGAAAGCTAAAATTGCCCGTGACAGAAATTGCTTTAACTTTAACTTTATCACTGCGATTTATTCCTTTAGTTTTGGAAGAAGTACAAAATTTAATTCGCTCGGTGCGAACCAGGGCGATTAATTGGAAAAAGTTAGGTGTGAAGGGAGCAGTAGGAGTATGGATGATAGTAGCACAGCGGTTACTGGAGAATTTGCTCTTACGAGCAGAGCAAATGGCTAAAGCGATGACGGTGCGGGGTTTCACCAGTCCAAACGAACATAGAGTTCAGTGGCATTCTTTGCGTTTAAGCTTCAGAGATTGGTTTGCTTTAGTAAGTTTAGCTGTGTTTTGGGGTGTGCGCTTAGTTTGGGGAGGCGAAGGGTTATAGAAATAAAAATATTAGATCGCAACTCAATCAAAAAACATAGAACTTGTCAACCTAACTTTTTTAGGATTGACATAATTGATTTTATTGATTATATAAAGCTAATAATATACAGTTAATTATCGTCATTCAAATTCACACAAAATTTCAGTAGTCATAGGATTTAGCTAGGGATTTAACCACAAATGGCAGAACCGCAAGTCACAATTGTAGTTGTACCACGAGAGCGTTTCAGCTTAACCCGTGAGTCACTTGAAAGTATTTATGAAAATACAAACATCCCTTTCAAGTTAGTCTATGTAGACGGCGGTTCGCCAGTCAAAATCCAACGTTATCTAGAAGCTAAATCGCGTGAGAAAGGATTTCAACTGATTCGGACTGATTACTACCTTTCGCCAAATCATGCTAGAAACCTAGGATTGGCTCAGGTTAGTACAAAGTACGTTGTCTTCATGGATAACGATGTCGTAGTCGCGCCCTTTTGGCTCTCGCATTTGGTTCAATGTGCTGAAGAAACAGGGGCTACAGTAGTTAGCCCACTTGTTTGTCAAGGTCAATCTTTACACGCAGAAGTCCATTGCGCGGGGGGCGAATCTGCTGTGTTGTTGGAAAACAAAGACGGTGGGGTGAGGCGGCGGTTACATGAGAAAATTTATCAGCAAGGTCGAAAGGTAGAAAAGTTACGCGATTCTCTTGTTAGGGAACAAACCGGGCTAGCAGAATTCCACTGCATGATAGTGCGATCGCAATTTTTTGAGTCTTGCGGCGTGTTCGATGAAGCACTCATGAACACCAGAGAACACGTTGATTTTTGTATAACTGTAGCTGAAGCTGGTGGTAAAGTCTACTTGGAACCGTCATCGGTTGTCACCTATATTACCGGGCTGCCACTTCAGTTGACAGATATTCCTTTTTATATGATTCGTTGGAGCGACGCTTGGGGATTAACTAGCTTAGACCGCTTGCGCGAAAAGTGGGATCTGACTGAAGATGATTACTACAAGCATTCCTATAAAGCTTGGAGCGAGTATTTAGTAGGCAGACGCAGAGTATTCATCATCCGCCCCATGCTGGCAAAATATGTCTTCGGGCGAACCGGGGGAAGATTGGAGAAAACATTGGTACGGATGGAAAAGGCGTTGAATCGTTATCTCACCAATCGCTATGCTCAAAAGCATCCTGAAATTATGCCCGTAGCGTCTCCAATGCCAGTACAAAAATCACCAGTGACAGCAGGCTCGTAGGAACAAATTCAATGCAGCCTCTGACTGCTAAGCTTAAAAACTAGGCTCAGCCTAGTTTTTAGAGTATAGAGGCTTTGCCTCAAGTAATCATGTGTCCTAGCCTGCGGCAATGGCTAGCGCGTCTATGTTCTTTGTCCGTAACTAATGACCAATGACTAATGACTGCTACTCACGAGGATTTTATGACTCAAATAGGGTTTGTGCAACGTCTCTGCAAAGGATGAAGAACATTGAAGCACAACAAGAATTTAAAGCGAACACCCTATGAAGTAGTTTATACATCCGAGAGCGATTTGAGGCATCCGCTGCAACTGTTCAAACAGATGTGGCGAGATTTGCTGGCTTCTCGTGAACTCGCATGGCGGCTGATGGTACGAGATATCAGCGCCCAATATCGACAGTCATTTCTGGGTATTGCGTGGGCTTTTTTACCACCAATTATTCTAGCAGTCGGATTTACCCTGGCTAGTCAAGCAAATGTAATCAATATTGGTGTCACAGATTTGCCGTATCCAGCTTATATAGTGTTTAGCACAGCGCTGTGGCAGACATTTGTAGAAGCTTTGAACGGGCCGGTTCAAGCAGTAGCAGCGGCAAAACCAATGCTTGCTAGAGTGAATTTCCCATTAGAAGCAATTATTTTGGCAAAGTTGGGTGAGGTGTTTTTCAACTTTGCGATCAAATTGATTCTTATTGTAACCTTGTTTCTCTGGTTTCAAGTGAGTGTGAGTTGGACAGTAATTTCGGCTCCTGTGGCGCTGACTCATTTAATTATGCTGGGAACATTTATCGGCATTTTATTAGCTCCATTGGCTGCATTGTATCAAGATGTTTCCAAGGGGTTGACTATGGTAACAGGATTTTGGCTGTTCCTGACTCCAGTAGTATATCCAGTTCCCAGTCAGGGAACTTTTGGGTTTCTAGTCAGACTTAACCCCGTCACTCCAATACTTGTAACAACGCGGGAATTGGCAACTACGGGAATCGTATCAGACCCCGTTCGCTTTTGGGTAGTGAGTGTTATTAACATTGTTGGTTTGCTGCTAGCGTGGGTGATATTTCGTCTAGCTATGCCTTTCGTAATTGAAAGGGTGAGTTCATGATGACTGAATTAATAGATAGAGATATTGCAGTTGAGGCTGAGGATGCTGAAGTAGTTATTTCAGTTGAGAATGTCTCGAAGAAGTTTTGTAGGGATTTGAAGCGATCGCTATTATATGGCATTCAAGATATTGCCACAGAAGTGGTGGGGCGAACAAGAAAAAGTGACGCTTTGCGAAAAAGCGAGTTTTGGGCGCTCAAAGATGTCAGTTTCCAACTGCGACAAGGACAAGCACTCGGTTTAGTTGGCTCGAACGGAGCCGGAAAAAGTACGCTGCTGCGGATTATTAGTGGTTTGATCAAGCCAGATACTGGCTGTGTGAGGATTAAGGGTAGGGTAGCGCCACTAATTGCACTAGGCGCAGGGTTTAATCCTATCCTCACTGGGCGAGAAAATATCTATGCAAATATGTCAATTTTAGGTTTATCAACCCAAGAAATCGAAGAAAGATTTCAGCAAGTAGTAAATTTTGCCGAAATTTGGGACGCTATTGATGCACCCGTGCAAACTTATAGTTCAGGGATGGCTGCACGGCTAGGGTTTGCTTGTGCAATTCATACACAGCCAGAAATTCTCCTGATTGATGAGGTGTTGGCAGTAGGAGATATTAAGTTTAAAGCTAAGTGTTACCGTAAGCTAGATGAACTGCGGCAACAGGGGACATCTTTTGTTTTAGTTAATCATAACCCCCAAGCAATATTACACGCTTGCGACTCGGCAATTTATCTAGTTAAAGGTAATTTAATTGCTTATGGTAGAACAGAAATGATTATAGAAAAGTATGAAGAAGACTTATTTTTGGGGGGAACAAAAAAAACCGCAGAGGTAATGTTTTTACCACTCAAGTTAGAAAACGAAAGTTTTGGAATCGATATAGTTTCGCTCTTTTTTAGAAGTTATGAAGGAAATATTACTGAATCACTAGAAAGCGGCAAACCTGTATATTTTTGTGTGGGGTGTAAAGCGCATAAAATTTTTGATGATGTTAACGTTCACTTAAAAATTAAAAAAATAGGTGAGGAAGGTGGTGCTGGCACAGTTTTATTTCTGAGTAGTGAGAACGATAAAAATTTATTTCAAGTACCGCTAGGAAAACATGAAATACAAGTTCAAATGCCTTATCTTGGATTAGCACCAGGAATGTACACTATGAGTATTAAATTAAAAAAAGGTTCTATTTATACTTTTGATGCAGTTGAAAATTTCAGATTTACAGTAAATTCAAACGGAAAGATGAGTGAATGTAAATTTTATCAGCCACGATTGTGGCAGTTGGTGAGCGGTGAATAAAAATAGTTGAAATTGATTAAAGTTGATTGTTATGCTGAGTTTCTGTCTTACAAAACTAATAATTTTTATTAAAGAAACGCCAAAGCGCCAACACGTCCGTGTAGCGAAGCGTTTAGCGGTTAGGACGCTAAGGAAAGAAAAAAAGATTTTACTAATGGGAATTTGTCAAGCTATCTGAAATTGAAATTTATTAAATAAAGTTTACTAATTTTGAAAGTAGCCATGCGTATTTTAGTTGCTAGTGCTTTTGAAGCATCTTCTCAGTTAGCTAATGCTATTAATACTGTTAAGATGGCTCAAGGCTTCGCACGGCTAGGACATCAAGTTACTATCGTTTGCCGTCAACCGCCAGAAGGCATAGTATCACCTGAAAAGTTAGCTAAGATTTATGGACTAACAGAGCCTTTGGTTTGGGTGCAGTTGCCTAGCAAAATTTTTGGCTATAGTATCAATCAAAATTGGCGGTTTGCACTACTTGCTTTACTCGTTGCATTTCAGAAACGACCAGATTTAGTTTATGCCCGAAACTATATTTTTCCCTGGTTAACTAGCAAGTTGGGAATTGCGACTGTTGCAGAAAAACATTCGCCTATAGATACCAATACTGCACCTTTTTGTCGTTTAGTTGATGCCACGCGCCATCCTCATTTCTATCTTTGGGTGACGATATCCCATCGTCTTGCTAACTATTACCATTCTCAAGGTGTGCCTGAGAAAAAGGTGATAGTGCTATCAGATGCAGTGGATTTGAAGCTTTTTCAGCGTCCCGATCGCTTGCCTACTAGTCCCTATGCAGAAAAGTGTGTCAACGTAGCTTATGTAGGGCATTTGTATGATTATAAAGGTATTCCTACTGTCTTAGAAGCAGCAGCGATCGCTCTTGATGTTCGCTTTCATTTTGTTGGTGGATTGGCAGAGGATATTGATAAGCAACAGAAGCGATCGCAAGCACTCCAGTTACACAACGTTACTTTTCATGGTCTTAAGCCTCAAGTAGAAGTACCAAACTTTCTTTGGCACGCAGATGTTTTGCTTCTTCCACCTTCGCAACATCATCCGAGTGCTGCTTGGACAAGTCCAGTCAAACTCGGTGAATATTTAGCGTCTGGCACTCCCATAGTAGCTACTGATATCCCAGCTTTAAGAGATTGGTTAACAGACGAGGAAGTTGAATTTGTCGAACCTGACAATGCTGAAGCTATGGTTGAAGGCATTCGACATTTATTAAATGATCACCAACGAACAGAACAGTTGCGAAAATTTGGGCTGGTGAAGGCACAAGAATTGTCCTACGAGCAACGAGCTGAAGCCATACTCAATTCTTGTGGGTTATGCGATCGCTCTTCATGACAAGATTAACTATCTAAATTTAAAGATATTAGAAAATGAGCAACCCTGCACTGAGTATCATTATCCCAACACGTGATCGCCCCCAGTTGCTACCTCGTGCTGTTAAAAGTGCCTTGGAACAAACATTGGCAGATTTGGAGGTGATTGTTGTCGATGATGCTTCCACGCAACTTGTAGAATTGCCGCAAGATCCGCGACTGCGGGTAATCCGCTTGTCAAAGTCTCGCGGTGGTGCAGCAGCCCGTAATGTCGGTACTGATGCAGCGATCGGGCGTTGGGTGATGTATCTTGACGACGACGATCGCCTGCTTCCTCACATGGCTGCTGTATCTCTCGATGCCCTAGCTCAGGCAACGCTACCAACGCCTGTGGGGGTGCTATCGGGAATGGAATTGGTAGATGCTCAAGGTAAGATTACAGGTTCGCTCCTTCCCCCGCCAGCACGTTTGCGCGGCGCTCACTTTTCGCTGGAGGAGCTTGAACCTGGCTGTTCGTACAACACCAAACAAACTCTTGTTGTCGAACGCGAGGTGATTCGCTCTATTGGCGGTTGGGATGAGGAGTTTCGCTCTAGAGTCCACTCCGAACTGTTCCTCCGGCTCAACCCAGTTTGCTCTCTTCTCGGTTTACCAATTGTTACATATCAGCTGTGCGCCCACGAAGGCGATCGCGTATCGCGCAACCCCACTCTTCGTCAGGAAAGCTTCCAACGCCTTATACGCAAACATGAATTGCTGTTTAAAGCGCACCCGAAAATGTTCGCTGACTTTGTATACGAACACGCCCGTAAGTCCTATGCTGTTGGTCAGAAAGGTGCAGCTTTCTCTAGCGTATTCTGGGCAATGCAGATCGAGCCACTTCACACCCTTGCCCTAGTTACTGCACAATTCCACAGTAAACTACACAAATATACTTTTAATAGATTTAAATACTTTAAACAGATTAATTAGTATATTGCCTTTAATTCTATAACATCCCTTTTGCACAATTGATAAATAATATTCTAACCTATAAGCGGGCTAATGTAATTTAAAAGAGCAAACTTATGCGACATAACCCTTAAAAAAGCAAAATAAATAAGCTGAAATTTAGTTTCACAACCTCTGCAACGAGGTTTTTTGTAATTTTTCAATAAAATTACATTTGCTTATGTCGCTAATCAGCTAACTCCAAATTAAAAGGATTGTAGTATGTCGTACAGAGTTCTATATTATAACTGGGATTCTTACTTTAAAAAAACAAATTATGGAGGAGGTGTATCTGTTTATTGCAAAAATTTAATTGACTATTTAGCTCACAAAGATGGCTGGAAAGTAGAGTTTCTTTATTCCGGTTCAGAGTACAGTTATTTCCAGAAAAACCCTTATATTAGACAAGTTAATAATAATTGTCATCCTCACGTTCCGACTTTTTCAATAGTTAATTCTCCTATTCCCGCTCCTTCACATTTTGCTTTCGATGATCCTATAGGAAACGTCAAAAATCAGATTTTAGAAAATTGCTTTCAAAAATTTCTAAAAACACAAACGCCTTTCGATATTATTCACTTTCACAATCTGGAGGGTTTGACTGCTAACTGCTTGAAAATAGCTAAAGAAAGTGGTGCTAGAGTTGTATTTAGCTTACATAACTATTGGGCAGTTTGCCCACAAGTAAATTTGTGGAAGTTAGAAAACAGCCATTGTTCTGATTATTTGGAAGGGCGAGGCTGTATTGCTTGTTTACCTGGAAATTTAGATTTAGATTTAGAATTATCACTCAGGAAACTAAATCATTTAGGCAGTTTAGTATATTTAAACGAGCAAGCACTACCTCTGAAGCTATTTAAAAGATTTTACACTATTTACCATTACAAAATTTGGCGGCGGCTGAAAGCGTTGACAAAATCACCCTTACACAAGCCATTAGAAATTAGTGGCAGCAAACTTCCTCAGCAAGCTAAGTTATACCGCGATCGCAGAGAAGAAATAGTCTCATCGATCAACCGTTATGTTGATGTAGCGCTGTCTGTTTCCGAGCGTAGTGCTTCTATTTATAGGCATTACGGAATCGAGCCAGATAAATTAACTACACAATATATAGGCAGTAAAGCAACACAGTTTCAAGTGCCAGTAAACAAAATAGCAAAGTACTTGCCAGGGGAACCCTTTCGATTAATCTATATGGGGCATTCCAGAAAAGATAAGGGATTCTACTTTTTGCTAGAAGAGTTACGAAGTCTATCAGAAGAGGAATTAAGATCGCTTGAACTAGTTATAGCCAGTCGGATCACAGATTATTTTGAATTGACAATGGCTGCTAAGCAGAAAGGGCAATTGCTATCTCTAGCTCAATCTCTTCACCGTTTAATTTACTACCCCGGTTATGCTTACGAAAATATTCCTACACTATTAGATGGCATTCACTTAGGAGTTGTTCCGCCCTTATGGGAAGATAATTTGCCTCAAGTCACCTTTGAATTATTAGCTTGTCGCATACCAGTGCTTTGCTCGAATCGCGGCGGCGCACAGGAGTTTATTCGTCATCCTGCTTTTATTTTCGATCCGGCAAAACCAGGAGACTTTCAGGATAAACTGCGTACTATTCGAGAGAACCCGCACCTACTAACAGAGTTTTGGCAAAAGGCACGCCCAATTCAATCGCTAGAGCAACATTTTAAACAGTTGACTGTTGTTTATGCTTGCAGTGACTCAAGGTAGGCTATGAAAGTTTGCTTAATTGCCGCCTGCCCAGGAACAGACATGAGGGGAGGGCCGAGATCCCTGCTGGAAACGATAGACGCGCTAAAAAAACAGGGCGTTGAGTGTTTTGTCCTCGTGCCTGCAAGCGGACGTTTGCTCGAAGAATTGAATAGTCGAGGTATTCCATCTGCTGTAATTCCGTATAAGCGATGGATAGAAGATTTGAACTATCCGGCTTGGAAGCGTCTGCGTAAGGTGGTATGGAATCTATTTATGGCAGTAGCGATCGCAAGACAAATTCGTCAATGGCAGTGTGATATCCTGTACACCAACACTATCAGCATTGGTGTTAGTGCTTTGGCAGCCCTCCTTTTAGGTAAGCCTCATGTGTGGCACATCCGCGAGTTTGTTTACGAGGATCACGCTCAAGGTTTTGACTTCGGTCGCAACTTCACCTTAAAGCTTGTAGATCGATTATCCCAGGTTTGCATCGTTAATTCCCAGGCTGTAGCGCAAAAATACGAGCAGTTCATCACACCCGCAAAGTTGAAAGTGGTTTATCAAGCAGTAAGCGTTACTTCAAGCACTTCGACGGTAATCTTACCTGCTAAAACAAACTTCAGATGCATCATTGTGGGCGCATTGGTGAAAGGAAAAAGACAAGAGGACGCTATTCGAGCGATCGCGCACCTGGTACAGACAGGCATAAGCGTAGAGCTTGATATTGTGGGAAACGGAGACTACCAGTATCAGCAATATTTACAAGCAATTGCGGCTGAAAATCTTCTGGAGCAACACATCAAGTTTGTAGGCTACGTTGACAACACGTTTGCGTTAATGCAGAATGCAGATGCGATCCTTGTTTGCTCTAAGTGTGAAGCTTTCGGTAGAGTGAGTGTTGAGGGAATGCGGGCGGGTAAGCCAGTAATCGGCGCAAGAAGTGGCGGCACACAAGAATTGGTTCAAGATGGATTTAATGGGTTGCTATATAGTGTGGAAGACGATCGCGATCTGGCAGAGAAAATTAGGTATCTTTACGAACACCCAGAAATCGCTAAACAAATGGGTGAAAATGGGCGATTGTGGGCTGCCGAGCAATTTACTCAAGAGCGTTATGGCGAGGAAATATATATGCTGTTAAAACAGCTTTGTGGTAAAAAGTGATCGCGCTGCCGCTATGAAACAGATGCAACCCTGGTATTGGCGATCGCTTCCTCTAGAGGATCGCACTGGTTCTGCTGTCTTCGCCGCCTTATTCGATCCAGACTCTCACCCAGATGCGATCGCTACTTTATTGGAAAGCCCATACCCCACATTGCAACGATGCCTGCGGCGGGCTTCGCCTACGCAACTTGCCCGCTATTCTATTTGTGCAGGCGCTCCCCGTATAGTAGATGGAGTCGAACAATTGTGGACACCACCAGTCGGGGAAATATTGCCTTTCCTCCAACAACTACTTCAAGTAGCGAATGGCTCTTCTCCCCTAGTCTCCCCAGATCCTCCTGTCCCTTTTACTGGCGGTTGGCTGGGTTGGTTGGGCTACGATCTTGCTTGGGAAATTGAACAATTACCTTATGTGAACAAAGACACCCTACCTTTTCCAGTTGCTTATTGGTACGAACCAGAATGCTTTGCTGTCCTCGACCATTGGGAACAAATACTGTGGTTAGCCGCGTCCGATCCCAGTCAATTGCAGCAGTTGCAGAGTCGGCTGGCGAAGGGACAAGGGGACAAGGTGACAAGGGGACAAGGGGAAAACTCACTACTCACTACTCACTACTCACTACTCACTTCTCAAGAAGAATACGAGACAGCTGTCCGCTGTGCGAAAAAGTATATTCAGGCTGGGGATATCTTTCAGGCAAATCTTTCTTTGCGGTTTGAGGCTGACACAGCAGCTTCGAGTTGGACAATATATCAAGCATTGCAGCAGATTAACCCTTCTCCTTTTGCTAGTTATTGGCAGACTCCTTGGGGGGCAATAATTAGCTGTTCTCCAGAAAGGTTAGTATGTTTACAAAATGGTCAAGCCGAAACTAGACCTATCGCCGGAACACGACGCAAGGGAGCTACTCCCCAAGAAGATCGACAGCTTGCTCAAGACTTGCTCGACAACGCCAAGGAAAGAGCCGAACACATCATGCTTGTGGATCTAGAACGTAACGATCTGGGGCGAGTTTGCCAATGGGGTTCGGTTGCTGTCAATGAATTACTAACAATTGAGCATTATAGTCATGTAATGCACCTTGTCAGCAACATCACTGGAACTTTAAGACCGGATTACAATGCTGTTGACTTGATTCGCGCTATGTTCCCAGGCGGGACGATAACTGGTTGTCCGAAAGTCCGCTGTATGGAAATTATTGAAGAACTAGAACCAGTAAGACGCAACTTATTCTACGGCTCTTGCGGCTATTTAGATCGGCACGGTAATCTCGATTTGAATATCTTAATTCGTACCCTCTTATTTAGCGGACAAGGCGACAAGGCGACAAGGCGACAAGGAGAATCTAGATCAGTTCTCCTCCCGCCACCTCCCCCAAACCCCTGCTCAAAAGTATGGGGTCAAGTGGGGGCTGGAATTGTTGCAGACAGCGATCCCGAAAGAGAATGGTTTGAATCTCTGCACAAAGCCCAAGCCCAACTTAAAGCACTACGAAATGCTGAATGCTGAATGCTAAATTTTACATTCATAATTCATAATTCATAATTCTTTGATGTTTAAACTAGGAACCGACATCGTTTATATTCCGCGAATTCAAGCGACAATCGAGCGTTTTGGCGATCGCTTTTTGCAGCGTGTCTATACGCCCGCCGAACAACTTGATTGTGGTTTAGGCTCACCAAATCGCACCACAATTAACAAACTAGCCGGACGTTGGGCGGCTAAGGAAGCTGTTGTGAAAGCATTGGGTACAGGGTGGCAGGGAGTAGGGTACACTGATATTGAAATTCGCCGCTCTCAAAGTGGCATTCCTATCGTATATTTGCACGGGCGGGCAATGGTATTATTAAATGCGTTTCTTGAGGTGCAATGGCAACTGAGTTTGAGTCACGACGGAGATTATGCGATCGCTACGGCAATTCTGGTTTGCTCCCATGTAAAACCCTAACTACCTTAGACGTTAACAATAATTTATTATTCGCCTATATTACGTTTAAATTAAGTTATTATCTGCCCAGAGTTTTTCAACTCTATCTTAGAAGGCTGGTATTCGGTGCAATCAACTGCTTTGCTAGCATCAAGCTAATTTCTTAGCGGTAATATTTATCAACGTATTTGATGAACACAGAAAATTACTTAAATCATCCCACCTTCGGTTTGCTGTTCAGAATTTGTCTACTAGAGGATCACCAAGAACTATTCACGACCCTCTACGCCCAGCGTTTATTCTTCTTAGTGACAAATGACACAACAGGAATGAAATTTGAACCAGTTGGTCGTAATGATGCTCGTTTGATGCTAGAAAATCGTTTGCGCGTGCTGCGTCGCAGCGGTCAATACCAGGAGTACGAGCGACTTCAGAAGATTCTGCAAAATACTTTTCAATGACTAGTTCGATTGCTCTTCGCATTGCTTCAATTCGTCAACAACTTCCAGCTTCTGTCCGGTTGATAGCTGTCACCAAGCAAGTATCTGTAGCAGCGATGCGATCAGCATACAACGCTGGAATTCGGGATTTTGGCGAAAGTCGCATCCAAGAAGCAACTAGCAAACAGCAGCAATTGCAAGATTTACCCGATATCACTTGGCACTTAATTGGTGGCTTGCAAAGCAATAAAGCTAAAAAAGCCTTAGAATCATTTGATTGGATTCATTCGTTAGATAGTTTGAAGCTAGCACAGCGTTTAGACCGTTTGGCACAAGAACTGTCTTGTCAGCCAAAAGTTTGCCTTCAAGTAAAACTACTCGACGATCCGAATAAATCAGGTTGGACTGTTCCCGAACTCCTAGATTCTCTACCGGAATTAGATCGCTGTCAACATCTGCAAATCCGGGGCATCATGTCTATTCCGCCGTTGGGATTAACTGAAGCAGAAATTATCAACTTTTTTACGCAGACTCGTGAACTCGCCGCTCAAATTGGGCAGCAAAACTGGTCTAACATTCAAATGCAACAACTGTCGATGGGTATGTCAGGAGATTATCACCTGGCAGTACAAGCTGGTTCTACAATGGTGCGGTTAGGAAGCATCTTGTTTGGAGAACGACAGAATAACTCGTAAGTCGTAAGTACGGGCGCACAGCAAGCTCGTACATCGTCAGTTAAAACTCCCCCCAACGCAGCGCTAGTCTGCACAAGCTCTCGCCTTGTCTTTTGACTCTATGCCTAGTAAGATTGCTCAATCGCTCCTATCCCCTAATTTAGTCACACTCATAAAAATCTGAAAAAAGTATTGCTTTTTGATTAAATAGGTGTACAATTTTGTCGCAAATAGTTAATTGCAACCAGAGGCTGATGGCTTTATTTTCTCAATTGGTATTTTAATCCTAACGAAATATTAAGATTTGTAAGGAGTTTAAATCTTGTGAGTAAATTAGACAAAATCTTCATAAGTCACTGCTTGTCCAGTAGTTGATAAAAAGGGTTTTTACCAGTTAACTAGAAGTGTGTATAGCAAAGGAGAGCGAACGATATGTTGTCTAAAATCCGAAATATACTTGGTTTGAATGAGTCAGCAGATTATGAAGACTACGATTACATCGAGGAAGGAGATGAATACCAAAATATATACCAACAAGAACCAGGGCAAGCGTCCTCTGACGACGAACGCTATCGGCGACGCAATTCGAGAATAGCTATGCCAGTAGATACAGCAATAGGAACAAAAATGAGTAATGTAATTGATATGCATGGAGCGATCAACGGTAATTCCGAAGTAGTATTAATGGAGCCGCGTTCCTTTGAAGAAATGCCACAAGCAATTCAGGCATTGCGGGAACGCAAAATGGTGGTGCTAAACCTGACTATGATGGAACCAGATCAGGCACAAAGAGCCGTAGATTTTGTCGCTGGTGGTACGTATGCTATGGATGGTCATCAAGAGCGAGTCGGCGAGAGTATCTTTCTATTTACACCGCTTTGCGTGCAAGTTACTACTTCTTCTGGCTTATCCAATGAAGTGCCGCAACCTTCTCCCATGCGTCCGCAGAGAGCCAATGCGCCTACCCCTGCATGGACACCAGAATCTACTAGAATTGCTCACTTAGGTTAAAGCGGCGACTGAATTTGTAAGGTTGGTTTGAGTTTTGACAATCTAACGCTTAAAAGCATTGGATTGTTGCAACAAAGTTCGCTTACCTACGAAGTATTGTGACTTTGTAGTCAAAGGCAATATTCACAATCTTTCACGCCATTTTCGTGGCTTAATCCGCGCTTGCTTTTGCTGACAGCAGCCTGTTTCCGTATGCCCTACGGTACAGTTCAAAACCGAAATCAAAGTTTTGTCTGGTACATGGGGAAGCGAAGCTTTTACCCACCGAAGTCATATTTTTGGGTGGAACTCCTGCTTCTTCAGTTTTCCAGGTGAATAGCATCTCTCGATGTTCTGGCAAAGGAGAGTTATCTTTGTCTCAGTTTTAAATTATACCAGAAGTGGCACTTGATTCAATGCTTGAAAAGTTTAGTTTTCAAAGCTTGATTTCTAAAAACTGCCCTGACATAGTTTGAGTAAACACAAGGTTAGTTCAATTGTCTTTTCAACTTGGCATTATTGGCGGCGGGGTAATGGGAGAAGCGCTATTATCCCGCTTAATTACGAAAAAAATTTATAAACCCTTAGAGATCTTAATTAGTGAACCTCAATCTGAGCGCCGAAATTTTTTACAGCAGCAGTACGGCGTTGAAGTGACAGGAGAAAATCGACGGATATTGTTAAATACACCCGTAGTTTTGTTGGCTGTGAAGCCACAAATATTTGAGGCGATCGCATCTGAATTAACAGAAGCGATCTCTATCCTTAACCATGAAGCATCGCCACTACCTTTAGTAATTTCTATCTTGGCGGGTGTAACCTTAAGTAAGCTAGAGGCAGCTTGTCCGAATCAGGCGATAATTCGTGCTATGCCCAACACTCCAGCAACGGTGGGAGCGGGTGTGACAGCAGTTGCTTTGGGCGCAAATACTAACGACAACCACAAACAAACAGCAGAAAAACTGTTCAAGGCGGTAGGGGAAGTCGTGGAAGTACCAGAAACGCTGATGGATGCAGTCACAGGTTTATCAGGTTCTGGTCCTGCTTATGTAGCAATATTGGTGGAAGCGCTAGCAGATGGTGGTGTGGCGGCTGGTTTACCCAGAGGAGTCGCCCAAACTCTAGCACTGCAAACAGTCAAAGGAACAGTACAACTGTTGCAAGAACAAAACATCCACCCAGCCGAACTGAAAAACCGCGTTACCAGTCCAGGCGGTACTACCATTGCAGGAGTAGCAGCCCTAGAAAGTGCAGGATTCCGCTCGGCCTTGATCCAAGCAGTTATAGCAGCGACTAAGCGATCGCGCGAACTGGGAAGTGGGGAGTAAGGATGAAGTCTGAAGGCTGAAGAGTCAGAGGTGAGTGGCGAGTGGCGAGTGGCGAGGCGTTTTGACTTCATCCTACCAAGCGCCTAGCAAGCGCCTTCGGCAACCCCTACGGGGAACGGCAACGCGCTCGCGTACGGCAAAGAGTCCCTCTAACGGGAACGCTGCGCGTACATCCTTCCCTTAACCCTCATAAATGAGTTGACAGTTTACAATTTATCTAATAAGCAAATATTTTGAAACTGTTATTAAGTGAACATTCCCCAACTATCGCCAGAACTAGATTTAAACAGCATATTTCCGTTTGAACTAGATGAGTTCCAAAAAAGTGCGATCGCAGCTTTGAATGCTGATCGTTCTACTGTTGTGTGCGCGCCCACTGGTTCCGGAAAAACTTTAGTTGGGGAATACGCTATTTATCGCGCCCTGGCACGGGGAAAGCGAGTATTTTACACCACCCCCCTAAAAGCGCTGTCAAATCAGAAATTACGGGACTTCCGCGATCGCTTTGGGGCGCAAAGAGTTGGTTTATTAACAGGTGATATTTCGATCAACCGAGATGCACCGATCTTGGTGATGACTACGGAAATTTTCCGCAATATGCTCTACGGTACGCCTATAGGCGAAGTCGGAACTTCTCTAGTAGGAGTAGAGGCGGTAGTGCTAGATGAATGTCACTACATGAATGATCGCCAACGGGGTACAGTATGGGAAGAATCAATTATTTATTGTCCCCCAGAAATTCAGCTAGTAGCGCTTTCTGCCACAATTGCTAATAGCGATCGCCTGACAGATTGGATTGATCGAGTACACGGCCCGACTCAACTAATTTACTCAGACTTCCGCCCCGTACCTTTAGAATTTCACTTCGGTAATACCAAAGGGGTATTTCCCTTACTGGATAAAAATACTGGAAGAATTAATCCGCGACTCAAGCCCAAAAGAGGTAGTGGCGATAAGGGCGCACGTAAGCAAGGCCCCAGACCAGAAGCTCCGAGTGTAGAATACACTTTGTCCCATCTCTATACCAGAGATATGCTCCCAGCAATTTACTTTATCTTCAGCCGTCGTGGTTGCGATAAAGCCGTAGAAGAACTGGGAAATGTATCGTTGGTAAATAAATCAGAAGCTGCTCAATTAAAGTTGCAGATCGACGAATTTTTACGACGGAACCCAGAAGCAGGCCGCTTGGGACAAATTGAACCTTTATATCGTGGCATTGCTGCCCATCATGCTGGAATTTTACCAGCTTGGAAAGGTTTAGTAGAAGAACTATTCCAGCAAGGTTTGATTAAAGTAGTATTCGCAACAGAAACCTTGGCGGCGGGAATCAATATGCCAGCGCGGACAACGGTGATTTCCACCCTTTCCAAACGTACCGACCGAGGACATCGACTACTAAATCCTTCCGAATTCTTGCAAATGGCTGGACGGGCAGGTCGTCGCGGTATGGATAAAATTGGTCATGTGGTGACGCTGCAAACGCCGTTTGAAGGAGCGAAAGAAGCTGCATATCTGGCAACATCCAAACCAGATCCGCTGGTTAGCCAGTTTACCCCTAGTTATGGCATGGTGTTGAATCTGCTGCAAACCCATACCTTGGAACAAGCTAGGGAACTGATAGAGCGCAGCTTTGGGCAGTATTTAGCAACACTTTATTTGCAGCCGCAATATGAAGCAGTAGCAGAACTGGAAAATCAACTAGAACATCTGCAAACTCAGATGGATTTGGTCGATGCAGAAGAATTGGATAAATATGAGAAGTTAAGACAACGGCTGAAAGTTGAACGCCAACTGTTGAAGACGTTGGAAGAGCAAGCTTTAGAAGCGCGATACGAGCAATTGAGCCTGACAATTAGTTTTGCGATGTCAGGAACTGTGTTGAGTTTGCGGGGTAAAAACGTACCGACAGCAACACCGATACCAGCGGTGTTAGTGGCGAAAATACCAGGTTCTGGCCAGTTTCCTTATTTTATCTGCTTGGGGTGCGATAATCGTTGGTATCTAGTCACAGTCCAAGATGTAGCAGATTTATATGCAGAATTGCCTCGGTTAGATATTCCCGCTAATCTCATGCCACCAGCAGAGATGCCTCCTAAACCAGGACAATCTAGGAAGGGAAATCAAGAAACAGCCGCGATCGCCTCTGCAATTCCCGACTTAGCACAATGGCATACAGCACCAGAAGTATTAGCGCAACAAGAGCGCGTTGCTGCCGTTCAAGCACAGTTAACTGCTCACCCTTTGCATCAATTAGGCAATCCCGCTAATATCCTCAAACGCAGAACGAGAATTGCCGAACTGCAAGCAGAAATAGACGAGCGACGAGCAGAGTTAGAGCGTTATTCCCACCACCATTGGCAGGAATTTGTTCACTTAATTGAAATTTTACAGCGATTTGGTTGTTTAGATGAACTGAAGCCTACACCGTTAGGGCAAGTTGCCGCTGCAGTGCGGGGAGATAATGAATTGTGGCTGGGTTTAGCTCTAGCTAGTGGGGAATTGGATAATTTAGCGCCCCATCATTTAGCCGCAGCAGTTGCTGCTTTGGTGAGTGAAACCCCGCGCCCAGATAGTTGGGTACGTTACGCCCTATCTAGTGAAGTTGAGGAATCTTTAGCCCGATTGCGTTCTACTCGTCGTCAACTGTTTCAATTGCAACGTCGATATAACGTCACCCTTCCGATTTGGTTAGAGTACGATCTAGTTGCTCTGTTAGAGCAGTGGGCATTAGGGGTGGAATGGACAGAACTCTGCGAGCATACAAGTCTGGATGAAGGCGATGTCGTGCGGCTGTTGCGTCGAACAGTCGATATATTATCACAAATACCCCACATTCCCCATATTTCAGCGTCTTTACAGAGGAATGCTTATCGGGCTATTCAGTTGTTAGATCGCTTCCCAGTCAATGAGGTGGTTGAAGAATGAGTGCTAGCTGTTAGCTTTTTTCTAGTCAAATCCATGTTGATCGAATTGCTCGTAATAGAAAACAACCTCTCCCCCAACGGTTGGGGGAGAGGTTTGGACGGAATTATGGGTAATTAACCAGACTTGATATCAATTATCTGTTGCTTCAAGCCTCACAAAATTGAGTATAAGTCAAGCATTTTGTAGATGAAAAGTAGAAGCATTAATTTTGTTAAGTTTTGTTTCTTTTGCCCAAAATTTAGTTTGCGGGCGCGAAGGGCTGCATAAAAATCAGAAGCAACCACTAATAAACAAAACAAGCATGAGAATGGCAGGTGATTATGCAGACTTTGCAGCAGAAATCGAAGGAGGGCGATCGCACTAACATAGCAGCAGAACTAGCACGAGATTGGCGATCGCGTCTTGCTTGTGAATGTTCAGAACAAAGTACCACCAATAGGGAGAGTATTATTTGCTGGCTACTAGGAGAGGATTTAGAGCGATTCAATGGAATCGATGCTTCTAAGTTAGCACTCACTAGACAAGCGATGGAATACCGCTACCGCATTTTACGCCAGCGTTATTTAGGACAACCACAGGCGCAGGGTTATCGCCACTTAACTAATCGATTGGGCAGTTTAGTGCTAGTGCGCAATAAAATTCGTGCTTTTTTAGCTTTCAGTCAAGATCGCACTTCCACTTTAGTAGATGTTTTACAAGAAGTAATTCAAGAGCTACTGCAACGCGATCGCCACCTGCAAGAGGAAATAATTTGGATTGCTCAGTGTACTAATAATAGCCAACTGCGCACGGCTTTGCTGCTTGCTGCAACGGAAGAATATTGTTTACGCCCAATTCGGAATCAACCGCTTCTGGTTTATCGTTTTGTCAACTACATCCGCCGCAAACAGCAGGGAGGTGTAACGCAAGTACCTGATCGAACGTTGCTGCGATTATATTCAGATCGAATCCTCACAGAAGATGGTGACGACACATTCAGCGTTGTAGATACACAAGCACTCGCAGTGTACCAAGATGCACAAGTTCATGAAGAAAAACAGGCGTTGCGACAAACAATAAAACATGAATTTTCTAGCTATCTAGCTGAGAAAATGGGTTCGCAAGCCGTGCAATGGCTACATTTGTATCTTCAAGGCAAATCTCCTGAAGCGATCGCTCGTCAGTTAAGTTTGTCTGTGAAAGAAGTCTATCGCCTGCGAGAAAAAATTAGCTATCATGCAGTACGGGTGTTTGGACTCAAACATCATCCAGAATTAGTAAGTAACTGGTTGGAGACTTCTTTGCCAGAAAATAGTTTTGGACTAATGCCGCAGCAGTGGCAACAATTTTGGGCGGAATTGACTCCCAGACAGCGCCAAGTAATTGAATTGAAAAAAGCAGGCAAGAATCTAGAAGCGATTGCCTCGTTTCTCAATTGCAAAATCAGTCAAGTCACGAACGAATGGTATAAGCTTTGTCTCACTGCACAAGCTTTGCGAAGTCAAGGATAAAGGAATTAAACTCTCTACAATCGATATTCGTACTTCAGCCAAGTTAGATGCCTTTTATTTATCAACGTACTGTTAGGTTTCAAGACACTGATGCAGCGGGGGTTGTTTACTTTGCCAATGTCTTAACAATGTGTCATGAGGCTTATGAAGAATCTCTAGCTACTTCAGGAATTAATCTCAAGTTATTTTTCAGTAATCTAAATGTAGCCATTCCTATTGTTCATGCTAATGTCGATTTTTTTCGCCCTATGTTTTGTGGCGATCAAGTTTCTATTCACTTAAGTCCTTGTCAATTAGGTAATGATAATTTTGAGATTAATTATATAGTTATGTCAGCAGATGAGCGGCAAATTATTAAAGCAATTACTCGGCACGTTTGTATTAATCCAGTTAGTAGAAGTAGGCAAAAATTATCAACTGAAATGAGGCTATGGTTGCAGCAATGGGGGAGTTAGAAGAAACGAAACCCCGCACAGAGAACGCAGAGAGAAGAGGGTTTATGAGGGAAATTGCTGCAAGAATTCTGTGGCTATTTGATGTATTTTTTCGCGGTTGATTTTACCTTGCAGGTTGCGGGGTAATTTTTCTAAGCAAATCCAGTTTTTCGGTTGTTTGAATTTACTAAGTTTATCTGCGATCGCTTCTTTTATTTGGGCAGGAGTAACTTTTGGATTGGGAACATAAACTGCTGTTACTGCTTGTCCCCAAATGCGATCGCATATACCAATTACACACACATCATCTACTAGCTGTGTAGCTCTAATAACTGCTTCTACTTCGTTTGGATATACATTTTCCCCACCAGTAATAATTTTATTACTGTTACGACCGATAATATTTAAGTAACCTTGTTCATCAAAAAATCCTAAATCATCTAATTGAATTTGTTCTCGATTTGTAAATAATTCAGGGTAATAGCCTAAAGCAAGCGATTGAGCTTTAATACTAACAATTCCTGTTTTGTTTGCTGTTAAAATTTGACGATCTGGGCTAACAATATTGACTTGTGCATGAGGTAAAACTTGACCACAATTGTTATAACCTTTAAGAAAATCTTCTGGTTTGAGGGTAACAATTTGTGATGCAGTTTCTGTCATGCCATAGGTAGGTGCTAATCGAATACCATAATCTCTTGCTTGTTCTAGCAGTTCCTGCCAAGCTGGTGCGCCCCCTAATAATACAGTTTTAAATTGGGATAACCAATCAGCTAGAGTTGGGCTTTGTAAAATACGTTGCAGTTGAGTTGGTACTAAAGAGATAAAAAATTCAGCAGGAGCGATATTAGGTATTTCATTATTTACTATATTTTTAAAAGTGAGGTTTACAAAAGCTCCTTTTGTAGTAAATGAACGCAAAAATTGCATTAAGCCACTAACATGATAAAGTGGTAATATACAAAATGAATTTATTTGTGATAGTTGAAAATAGCTTTGGAATCCTTGCACGGATGCCATCAAGGTATCCCAGGTATGCATGACGAATCGAATTTTCCCTGATGAACCTCCAGTAGGAATCATGATTCGATTTTGGATTTTGGATTCTAGATTTTGGATGGAGGAATTTCCCTGTTGCTTCTTAATTTCCGGATGAGCGCTCCAAATCAAGTCTGGTTGCACTAGTTCAAAAACTTGCTGCCATTCGTGTTTTACCCAGTTAGGATTACACAGAAAAACGGGACATCCGGCGGCACAGGCGGCGATAAATCCGGCGAGAAAATCGATAGGAGCGCTGTGGGCTAAGAGAATTTTTGGTGCTGTTCCCTGCGTTAATAGCTGAGATAATTCTAAATATAATTGTGTAGCTAACTGGCTAAATTTGTTACTTCCATCATCGATAAGCCAATCATTTTCAGCAGAGTTTTTGAGATAATCTAATGGGCTTTCCATAAATGTTCTAGCCAAGTTTGTTCGTCTTGCTCCTCCAATTGATTCACACCGAAACCAAGGGCACGATGATTGTGGGATAATTCAGCTGCTAGCTTCAACGCAGCTTGCCTGCCAACAGGAGTTTCAAATACAGATGAAAATACAGCATCAATTTTGTTTGCTTGAAAGAACTGTCGTAGGCGTTTAGGAGAACCAGCAATGCTGGGTTTAATCACAAAAATTCCATGCCATCCTTGTTGATAACAAGCTTTCAGTTGGGCGAGGGTAGCAACAGATTCATCCAAAGCGATCGCAGTAGCATAGCAGGAACTCAATTCCTGCATTTGATCGAATTGCTCTACTGGCAACGGTTGTTCGATAAACTCAATTTCAACAGGTAATTCTGCATTTGCCCAAATGCGATCGCAGTTGCACAGCCAGAGGTTGGCATCATCATAACTTAGTCCTGCGTTTGCATCCAATCGCAGAAAAGCTGCTGGCAGTGCTTGGGTGAGTAAGTCAAAAATCTTTAATTCTACCGCAATTGGATAAACCCCAATCTTCCATTTTAAAGTACGGTATCCCCGCTCCCATAATTTCTGCCATGCGTGTAATGCAGCTTCTCCAGCAGGAAGCAACCCAGCGTAACTGAGTGGTGAGTGGCGACGTAGGAGTGGTTTTTCTCTCCCAACTCCCTCAGCTCCCTCAGCTCCCTCAGCTTTTAAAGCTTCCCATGCAGATTCAAAGCCAAACTGACAAGCGGGTAATCGATCTGAAATTAAGAAAATCGTCTCTTGTGTAATTTCATTGGGTAGCTGGCGGCAAAAATCTAAAGCTTGTTCGATGGTTTCAGATCCAAACCAGCTAATAGGCGCAATTTCACCATAGCCTACTCTACCTATTTCATCGCTGAGGCGGAGAATAATTCCTTCTCTGACATCCCAGATCCCGTGATTCGTCTGCAGTGGTGGTTTAAACCGCCGCCGATAAGGGCGAAACTGAAATTTGTTCTTTGTCATTTGTTATTAGTCATTTGTTATTAGTTATAGACAAAGGGCAAAGGACAAATAACTTCATTGAGCGATAGTCAAGATTAAAAAGTCATTAGCCAAGACTCAAGAGTTTTAGACAAACAACAAATGACAAATGACAAAACTAAAGTAAAAATCCCAATCCTAATAACAGCCCACTGCAAAAATGCATACCTACGGCGATGAATTTGCAATTACTGACTTTTTCTGGACAATCGTGATATTCGTGTACGTGGCGGAATAGTTTTAGGGCAATTGGGAAACTTAGCCATATAAGTAATGTCCAAACGGGAAAAATTCCCACAATTGCAAATAAACTAGTAAGGGCATAAATGCTGCCACCAAACAAGGGTAATATTTGGGCAGACAAGGCTGTGCCAAGCCGAACGATGGGCGATCGCTTTCCTGCTGCTATGTCGTCTTTTAGCTGGTGAAAATGCGAACAAAACAAAATTAAACTGGTGACAATTCCCACAATCGCTGACGCTGCTAAGTTAGTCCATGACCAAGTTTGGGTTTGACTATAATAAGCTGCCGATACTGCCAATGGCCCGTAGGCAATAAAGCAAATAATTTCTCCCAAACCTTGGTAGCCTAGACGAAAAGGTGGCCCTTGATAGATGTAACCTAAAGCGCAGCAAAGTAGAATAATTCCAATTACAGTGAAATCTCTTTGCCACCAAGCGATCGCTACTATTCCCAGCAAACCTATAGCCAAAAATAGATTTCCCATCCAGAAGGTTAAGGATTTATTTCCTATCAAGTTAACGTAGGAATGGGCTTTATTTTTATCAATACCAGTTTCTGAATCAAACACATCATTACTGATATTACTCCAGGTGACAATGCAAATTGCGGCTGTTAAAAAAGTAGAAAATATCCCGCCATTTAGCATTTTAGTTTCAGCAAAAGCCACAGCAGTTCCTACCCATATAGGTATAATGGCAACGCTGTACATTGGTGGCTTGATCGCCGCCATCCACAACTTAGATTTCGGATTAGATTTTGGATATGAAACTAGTTCTGTAGTCATTGGATTTAATCAATTGTATTACTAGATGCTGCCAGATCTTCTCATTTAAGTTTTGTGAACCTAAATTCCAGTTTTTAGCACCCTTGTCACCGACGGAGTTATCGGCGCAATGCCAGGAACTTGCTAAAAAGCACGTTCATCACTGCCGATTGTTTTGTACGATCAGAACGTCTGCCCACAAGTAGCGCCCGTCTTTACTGGCACTACAGCCACGCCTACGAGGCGATGCTTACGTGAGGGTAATAACCCAATCGTGCGGGGGCAGACATCAGGATGGTACAAGCAAGGTTAATGTGTTACCTCTAGAAATACCATCATGATTCAATAATCTTTAGGAACAGAAGTTTAAAAAAATTTACTATTCTCTTCTTCATGCAAGTTTTACCGTGCCGTTATAATGTCTCAATAGACCCGCAGAAGCTATATCAATTTCTTTTAGCTTCGCAACAAAGTTGTTCCGGCAAATGCACACAAATTGCCAGTATTACTCTGGCAGTTGAATCAGTCGATCCGCTGGCGGTATTGGAAAGAATTGCTCAGCCAAATCAACTCTCTTTTTACTTTGAAAACAAAGAACGAGGAGAAGCGATCGCCGCTATTGATGCAGTGGCTCAAGTGAAATTAGCTGGAAATAACCGTTTCAACCAAGCTCAAAATTTCATTCAATCTCACCTAGATCGTACCAGCATTTTTAACACAATTATTCATCCTTTTGCTGGACCCCACTTTTTTTGTAGTTTTAGCTTTTTTGAATCTTCAGCCCAAATAAATTATCCCTTCCCTGCAGCGACAATTTTTCTGCCACGTTGGCAACTTGCACGTCAAGGCGATCGCACTTGTTTAGTTGCCAATTTATGCATCACATCTGAGACAAATTTGAAAGCAACTGTGCAGCAGCTATTGCACGACATTCAATTTATTATTTTATCAGCCAAACTATTACCGGATTTTCCTAAATTACGCCAAAAATTGTTTAAAACAGATGTAACTAGTGTCGAACACTTTAAAAATTCTGTAATTTATTCTTCCAAATTGATTCAAGCGAATTATCTGAATAAGATTGTACTTGCTCACGCGATTGATGTTAAAGCTAGCAATGTATTTAACCTATTTCAGTGCTTAAATAACCTGCGGAAACTTCATCCTGGTTGTTATGTCTTTTCCACCAGTAACGGTAAAGGACAAAACTTTATTGGTGCAAGCCCAGAACGCTTAATTAGTATCCGCGATCGCCAGTTGAGTACAGATGCTTTAGCTGGTTCCATTTCTCGTGGTAAAACTGCGGCTGAAGATGCCGAGTTAGCTAATTGTTTGTTGCACAGTGACAAAGAAAGACACGAACATCGAGTTGTAATTGATTTTATTACCGATCGCCTAAATGAGTTGGGTATCGTCCCGCATTTATTACCGCCACGCTTGCGAAGACTGGCGAATATTCAGCACTTATGGACACCAATTCAAGCGAAAGTTCCGGCTTCCGTGCATCCTTTAGAAATTGTCGCCGCTCTCCATCCAACACCAGCAGTTGCAGGGAATAGCAGAAAACTTGCTTGTGAAAAGATTCGTTGCTATGAAAAATTTGAACGGGGATTATATGCTGCACCTTTGGGTTGGGTGAATTATCAAGGTAATAGCGAGTTTATTGTCGGAATTCGTTCGGCATTGATCGACGGCGATCGCGCTAGACTTTATGCTGGCGCTGGAATAGTTGCAGGTTCCGATCCAGAGCGAGAACTTGCTGAAGTGCAACTGAAATTACAAGCTTTGCTGAAAGCTTTAGTTTAACCCTACTCCCCACTCCCAATAAGTGCTAAATGTCGGTTAATTCTAGGTCTTTTTTTCAACCAATTGATCGAGTGGCGATCGCGCTGATGCTATTGCTCAGTTTACTGATTGGACTACTAGTATTACAAGGTGATGCTGTTGCACCCCGCGTGCGGAATTTTAGTTGGCAGGAGCGAAATATTGGCGCAGCAGATAAATCCTTCAGCCTTACCTTTAGTCGCCCAATGAACACAAACAGCGTCGAGGCAAATCTACAAATCGATCCGCCTCTACCTGGTAAATTTAGTTGGGCAGGAAGGCGGTTAGCTTATACGCTCTTAGCACCAGCTCCCTACGGAACTAAATATCACGTTCAGTTACGTTTTGCTAGAGATAAATTCACCTCTGAGCAAGACACGAAACGAGCGAACCAACCGTTTGATGGTAGCTTCAGCACCCGCGATCGCGCTTTTGTCTATTTAGGCGTACAAGGAGAAGAACAGGAAAGGTTAGTTCTCTACAACTTCACGAGGGGGCAGAAAACTATCCTTACACCTAAAAATTTAGTTGTAGTTGACTTTAAGCCTTACCCAAATGGAGACAAGGTTTTATTCTCAGCCACCGAGCGTCAAAACAATCCCCAAGCCTCGCTTTCGGCTCAAATATATACTGTAACTACTGGTATTTCTTCCTCTACTCCCCCAACTTCCCCTGCTCTGTTTTTGCCTACCTCTAGCTCAAATCAATTCGAGCCAGCAGGCAAAATTACAAAAGTTTTGGATAACAAAGACTATCAAAACCTGAAATTTGATTTGTCGCCTGATGGTAACACGATAGTCGTGCAACGGGTGAGCCAAAGCCATCCTGATAATTTTGGATTTTGGATTATCCGCCCCAACTTGCAACCACAGCAAATGGTGACGGAACCAGGAGGAGACTTTTTGATTACTCCAGATAGTACGGCTGTAGCAGTTGCTCAAGGACAAGGTGTAGCGATTTTGCCCCTAGAAGCAGATGCTAAAAAACCTTTGGATTTTCTGCCGCAATTTGGTATGGTGCTGGACTTTGCTCAAGATGGTTCAGAGGCAGCAATGGTAAAGTTTAACACTGATTACACGCGATCGCTGTTTTTGGTGACAAACTCCGGCGTTCAAAAACAACTTTTGCGCACCACTGGTTCCGTCGTCAGCGCTCAATTCGATCCCCGTTCGGCTACTCTCTACTGTTTATTAACTCAGCTATTAAAGGGGGAAACTTACGAAGAACAGCCGTATTTGGCAGCAATTGACTTGAAAACTGGAAGACAGACTCCATTGGTAGTGTTACCTAATCAAAGAGACGTGCAAATGAGTTTGTCACCAGATGGTTTAGGATTAATATTCGATCAGCTTCAGACGAGCGTAGCATCTAGCTCATCCGGGGCAAATCTACCTCTGACAAATGAAGGAGAAGCGATCGCCACGAGTCGCTTGTGGCTACTTCCCCTCCCTAATACATTAGATACAAATATTTCTACTCCACTTCAACCAGAACAACTACCGCTTCCTGGTTTTCGCCCCCAGTGGTTGCCCTAATTGGGGTGAAAAGGTGGAAAGCAGCAAAGACACCACATCTAACGCTCTCACTTACCACCGCTTCACCTATTCTTCACACTTCATACTGATTGAGCCTCTGCTCTGAAAACGGGCATGGTGAACAAATTTCCGCAATTTCACCAGTATATTTTTGGCAGTCGAATTTCTGATAATTCTTATAAAATCAGGACTTTCACTGCTTTGTTTATATAATCTTCATATTTTTTCCGTAATCTTACTGTCGGCACGGAGGTAGTTACTAGGACAAACTCGTAAGTAAGCTGAAATTTTTATTAATCTAATTTTTGCCAAATGACCGATGCGCTAAGTTGAGAGCTAATTCAATCAATATCAGTTTCAAGGTAAGCAATTGAGCTTAACAAATCATGAAGTACTTGACAAAATTAGTAGTATCTATGAAAGCATTTTAGGCTACTTAGTTGATTAGTATGAGTTTCAAGTCTTTTTAATTTGATTTCAACAACGTTTGCTCGATTCAAACTATTCAGATAGTAAAGATTTAAAATTACCATTAATTCTGTCGACGAGCAAAGTTTTTCATTACATTATCCGACCGATTAACTAGGTAGATTGAGTAGGCAATTTTATAAACAAATTTGCAATTGATATTAAACTTCTTGTTTAATAAGATTAAAATGTAATGATAAAAGACATTAATAACTCTCTGCAGTGTTTGAATTATTGTGATAGTAAATATTACTGATTCTGGAAAATAGGTTATTGCGATCGCAGCGAATCAAAAGGAGTCAGAAGTCAAAATGCAGGAGTCAGAATACCCCATGCCCTACGCTGTGCGTTTCAAACAAGGAAAATTTTTTTATCTCCACCATTGAAAACGTTCTGCGTTAAACTACGATTCATCTACCAGTCGCACAGAATCATTAAAAATTCTGGCTCCTGACTCCTAAATTCTTCTAAGGTAAATCTGACATAAAGCTAAGCATATTCACTTCAAAGAACAAAGGAGTATACAAGCAGCGAAAGAATTAGAATAAATTAAGAATAGTACTAGTGTTTTTGTAACGAATAGTTCAGATATAAATCCACTAAAAGCAGCAAAACTATCATATTTATTTTGTTATTAATAAGCGGCTTTATGAAAAAAAATTATGCCTTGGCGATTGAGATGAATATTCAAAAACCTCAATTAGAAAAAACCTCAAAGTATTCACAACAGTGTATCGACATTATCCTTGCAAGTATTAGTGATGCTGCGATCGCTACTGATGAGCGAAATTGTATTACGTTGCTAAATCCTGCTGCTGAATTACTCACAGGTTGGAAGCAAGAAGATGCACTTGCTCGCCATATCACAGAAGTATTACGTTTTGCCCATGAAGGAACTCATAAGTTACTAGAACTTTCTATCGCCCAAGTTCTGGCGAAAAATGTGGCACTCGGTTTTCCACAACTGGCAATACTAATTACTCAAAATGGTACAAAAATACCAATAGAGAAAAAGTCGGTACTGCTCGAAGATGAGCAAGGACAGATCGATGGTGTAGTTGTTGTCTTTCGAGATATTACCCCTCACCTTGAAACGGAAAAAAATCGTTTGACACAAGCACGAACTCAACAGCTAGAAGCACAAATGGCGGAACTCGAAAGGTTAAGCCGACTCAAGGATGATTTTATGAGTACGGTTTCCCACGAACTACGCACTCCAATGGCAAATATCACAATAGCTGTGAAGATGTTAGAACTCTCCTTGGGGCGAATTCAGGAGCGATTAACTTCAGCGCGATCAGAAATTGACACTAATTCTACTGCACGCTATGTGCAAATCTTAAAAGATGAATGTAGGCGCGAAATCAATTTGATTGAAAACATCTTAGACTTGCAACGCCTAGAGGCTGGAGTTCAAACTTTTAACTCTGAAGACATCTATTTCCAGACATGGCTACCCCAGGTAGTGGAACCTTTTCAGGAACGCGCCAACAGTCGCCAACAAACTCTGCAAGTTGATATCCCCGCAAATCTCCCTACTATAGTTTCTGACTTAGGAAGTGTGGGGCGCGTTCTGGCGGAACTTTTAAACAACGCCTGTAAATATACCCCACCCGGAGAACACATCACACTCACAGCTAGAGCGAAAAAGGAAAAAATTCAGTTGCAGGTGTGCAATTCTGGTGTGGAAATTCCACAGAAGGAACTACCCCGCGTTTTTGACAAGTTCTACCGCATTCCCAGCCACGATCCTTGGAAGCAAGGTGGGACGGGGTTAGGATTATCACTGGTACAGAAATTGAGCGAACAGTTAGGCGGTGGTATTTGGGTGGAGAGTGGCGGTGGTAAAACTTGTTTTACTGTGGAGCTACCATTACAGATGTAGTCAGGCGGGCTTGGGGAAGTAGAATGATCGCAAGATCTCTATAACTTACGCAAGGGCCACCATCCCTGAAACTTCTAGGGTGATCTCCCTACTCCTTAAGTATTTCAAACAAATCTTCCATCATTACATCAAATGTCCGTGCCAACTTACAGAGGGCAGTTAGATCGACTGTTGCTCTTTCAGGTAAGCGAGCATAAGTTTTTACTGTACCGTAGGGAACTCCTGAGCGTCTTGACCAAGGACAGCTTTTTCCCTTTAATTATTTATAGATTAAAAGCGATCACCTAAGTCTCACAAACAACAAGCGATCGCCTCATCCTCATTTGCGCCATGTTCTAATGCAATACTGGCTGCACCTAACAAATGAGCAATGTAAGGAATACCGCTAGCTTTACGCACCTAGTTAGCGTCTAGTATTGTTGCATAGGTAAGAGCAGCAGTAAAGAGTTCTGAAAGCATATTTGGGAAAAGTATCAGAATTAGCAATTATTATTACAGCAATTCTGATATTAAATTGTTTTACGCTAGCATTTTTTCACACTACTTGCTTGCGCATCTAAATTATGCCCCATCTCGCTAATATTAATTTTAATTTTCTTAGGAAAAAGCCATATTTATTATTACTAACTCTTGGCTGTATTGGTGCTATAGCAATGTATTGCTCTTGGGGGCTACTAACTTATATCAAGCCTTGGGGGCTTAGATTGTTCTTCGATTCTAACGATCTAAATGTTTATTTTAGATCGAGTCGTTGGGTTGTAGACCAAGGCATCCTCTATAAAGATATTTTTTCTGAATACCCATTGTTGGCTGGCCTAATATTTGGAATAGTTCGCTATTTAGCAAAAATATTACATCCTTTTTCTTCTGAATTTGACAGCTTCTCTTGGCTATGGATGTCTATAAATTGGTTTATATATCTATGGATTATCTACCTAGTAGCTACTAGATTATCAAAACCAGCATTATGGATTTGGTTAGCTCCTGCTCCCCTTTATTTTACTCTTTTACGTTTTGATATTTATCCTGCTCTCATGACTCTCTTAGCTTTATTTGCTATCCACAGGGAAAAGTATGTCATAGGTGCTATTTGGTTAGGCTTATCTATTGCCTTAAAAGGTTATGCTCTTTTTTGTCTTCCCGCTTATTTTGTATTCATATATTATCGAAAAGGGTTTTTTCACGCAATTAAAATTATTGCAATTTGTCTAGCTCCATTTATTTTAAGTCAATTAATAGTTTTTGCTTTTGCGGGAATTGATGGAGTCAAACAACCATATTTATTCCATATTAACCGCAATACTAATAATGAAAGTACTTATGATGCGATCGCCTATCTTCTCCCCTTCCATTTAACAAAACATCTATCAAATTTAGATAAATGGTTACAGCTTTCTACTGCAATCCTTGCGGCTGTATTTAAGCCTAAGAGTTTCGACGCTTTAGTCCACGCCTTCCTTTTTGCTATCGTCGGATTTATCTCGTTTTCTATTTTCCATTCACCCCAATACGTACTGTGGATAGTTGCGATCGCTTGTTTTTCTCCTTCGCGTTGGATAAACTTATGCGCGATCGCTTATTCCTGGGTTGTTTTCTTGTATTTTCCGCTTACATCCGATAGACATCACCACACCACGTTTTATTTCAAGCTAATAGTAATTTTGATGACGGCAGTGCGTTTACCTATGCTTTATCTTAGTTTTAGGGAACTTCAAAATAAGGCTAAATTGAAATATCGCTCTATTGTGAAGTAGTTGATAATATGGCAATACTGGGTAGTTAGCTCGCTCTTTTAACAAGCCGTTGAAGCAGAAGGCTACTAATAAACAATTAAAATAGCTAAAACTTGCATTCAAAATTCATTATTAACAGGTGAACTTAACTTTTCTGAGCTAGAAAAATTGTAAAATTCGATATTTTCTTTTTGAAGTTGTTCTAATAAACTTTGTTCGCCAAAACACCAAAAATTATCATTTAATTCTAAATATTCTTCTATATTGCCTAAATTTATATCGGGCGTAATATAACCACAAAAATTACTTTCATCACTTACATTTGGATCTGGGATAATTTGATTCACCCAAAAAGATAGTTTTTTGCTTGTTTCTGGCTCTATTCCAGAAGTGAATTTTGATTTGAATACATAACCGACAAACTGCTAACCCTTCAGGATTCTCAAGCTTTTCATCAATAGTTGCGCTCTCGTAATCTGGCACGTTAACTATTCTCCAAAACAAAATAGGCACTATAATTAACTTGCTGCTATTTAATCTATAAACAGCTTTCCAAGCTTGTCCTGGCATTAAATAGTTAGTTTGTGTAAACATAAAAATTATTAAAACAAATTTAGCATTAGCTTTGCCAACTTGAACTGAATTGTAAAATTTGGTTTTGCGTTCAAGTTCACTCAGTTAAGTTTGATTTAATTCATGTCTTTGTTTAAAAAACTAATCTGTAATTCAAACACTGGGTTTATTAACATGAATTGTGTAATGAAGCTCAGGCACTTTTAGTGAAGCTATCTCGATCGCATCCCTCACCTCAAAAAATACGATCGCCTAATCCTGCACTACTTCAAACAAATCTTCCATCAAAACATCAAACGTCCGCGCCAACTTGCAAAGGGCAGTAAGATCGACAGTTGCTCTGTGAGGAAAGCGCATATAAGTTTTGACTGTACCGTAAGGAACGCCTGAGCGATCTGAAACTTCCTTGATCGTCCAGCCTTGTTTATCAGCAAACTCTTGAACTCTTAGCCTTACCAAACCCATGCTTGACAAGTAGCGATATCTCGCTATTAAATATTAATATGATTAAAAGCGATCGCCCCAGTCTGAGAAACTTAAAGCGATCGCCTAGCTAAATTAATCCCACATTATGGGAAGTACTTATTATGATAGCAACACAAAAAGCTGATTCAAAGTCTAATCATCCATAGCGCGCGATTTGTCACGCCGGAAGACTTCGCTCTAATCCTGCACTACTTCAAATAAATCTTCCATCAAAATATTAAATGTTTGCGCCAATTTGCGTAGAGCATTAATATCAGCCATCGCCATTCCTGGAGAAACAGCATAAGTTTTGATTGTACCGTATGCCACTCCTGAGCGATCGGAAACTTCCTTAAGCGTCCAGCCCTCTTTCGCAGCCAGCTCTTTAATTCGTAATCTTACCAATCCGTTGTTCGACATACAGTTGACTTATCAACTGAAATATTAGATGATTAACTATTAAAAGCGATCGCCCTCCGTCTTGCAAACTCAAGGCGATCGCCTAACCACAATCAATCCCACAAAGTGGGAAGCACTTATTGGGAAGCACTTATTATGATAGCAACACAAAACGCTCAAGCCAAGTCTAAACATCCACTATCTCGGTTTGTCACGCCAGAAGCGCTCGCCCTGCTCCTAAATCTGGAAACCGAAGATATATATAAAATTGATTGCTGGCGATATGTAATTCACGTAGTTGGTAAAGGCGTAAGTACATTTGTCAGCTATGCAGATTTACCGCCGATTCTCGGAGCCATGTCACCCACAAAGCGAGATTTTGTGCGGTGGCGTAAGCGTTGGCGCAAGAATAACAAGCAAGCACCTAAGTTTTGGGTAGATTTCTACAAACAAAAATTTAAGCGAGCTGCTTCTGTAGCTAAGTTATACGCTTGGGGAAAAATAGTGGGTGTAATTAAGCCTGCCTTTTCCCCAGTAAATTTGTCAGAGTTAAGAATTGTGTATATTGAAGTCAAAAATTCATTAAAGCTTTTGGTGAAAACAGGAGCCGTGTAGAAAGGCGACTCACGACTCTAATTAACCAGGTGGAAGGCGCAGACACTGCATCAGTTTGTCGAGTAAACCGCACTAATTAACGACAATACCAATACGCTGTTTACTAGTAAGATAGAATTATTAAGGCTTGTTTACAGAATTTGTTTCTCATGCCAAATTCTGTTATTAAGCCGTCGAGCTAAATTTAAGTATTAAAACTCTAAACTTCTGGAACGCCCATATGACGCTTCCCATTCGCAACGTAGCCATTATCGCCCACGTCGATCACGGCAAAACCACTCTCGTTGATGCCCTGCTCAAACAATCTGGCATCTTCCGCGAAGGGGAAGACGTACCTGATTGTGTAATGGACTCCAATGCCCTGGAACGAGAGCGGGGCATTACCATTCTTTCTAAGAATACAGCAGTTAGCTACAAAGACACGCTGATTAATATTGTAGATACCCCCGGTCACGCTGACTTCGGTGGTGAAGTCGAGCGCGTACTAGGCATGGTTGACGGCTGCATCCTGATTGTAGATGCCAACGAAGGGCCGATGCCCCAAACTCGGTTTGTGTTGAAAAAAGCCCTAGAAAAGGGACTGCGCCCGATCGTTGTCGTCAACAAAATCGACCGTCCCCAGGCAGATCCTTATGGTGCGATTGATAAAGTATTGGATCTGTTTTTGGAACTAGGCGCAGATGATGACCAGTGTGAGTTTCCCTATTTATTTGCCTCTGGCCTAAGTGGCTATGCCAAAGATGACCTAGACGCAGAAGGGGTAGATATGCAACCCCTGTTTGAAGCAATTTTGCGTCATGTGCCACCACCTGTAGGTGATATCAATAAACCGCTACAGTTGCAAGTCACCACTTTGGATTACTCCGAATATGTGGGGCGGATTGTCATTGGTAAGATTCATAACGGCACAATCCGCATGGGACAACAAGCCGCTTTGGTGACAGAAACAGGTGCAATTGTCAAGGCTAAAGTTAGCAAGTTGATGGGATTTGAAGGGCTGAAGCGGATTGAGTTAGAAGAATCTTCAGCAGGCAATATTGTAGCTGTGGCAGGATTTGCCGATGCAAATATTGGTGAGACGATTACTTGTCCGAACGAACCGCAGGCACTACCACTAATTAAGGTAGATGAGCCGACATTACAGATGACATTTTCTGTAAATGATTCGCCCTTTGCCGGACAGGAAGGCAATTTTGTTACCTCAAGGCAAGTGCGCGATCGCCTGATGCGCGAACTTGAAACCAACGTTGCCCTGCGAGTAGAAGAAACTGACTCACCCGATAAATTCCTCGTTTCCGGTCGTGGTGAACTCCACCTAGGCATTTTGATCGAAACCATGCGGCGCGAAGGCTACGAATTCCAAGTTTCTCAGCCGCAGGTAATTTATAGGGAAGTCAGCGGGCAACCCTGCGAACCCTATGAATGCTTGGTGCTGGATGTGCCGGAAGAAGGTGTTGGTAGCTGTATTGAACGGCTAGGACAACGCCGGGGTGAAATGCAAGATATGCAAGTGGGTAGCAACGGACGTACCCAGCTAGAATTCATTATCCCTGCTCGTGGCTTAGTTGGTTTTCGGGGTGAATTCATGCGGATGACGAGGGGCGAGGGGATCATGAACCACAGCTTCCTCGATTACCGTCCGCTGTCTGGGGAAATTGAAGCCCGTCGCAATGGGGTATTAATTTCCTTTGAAGAGGGTGTGGCTACATTCTACGCAATGAGGAACGCCGAAGATCGGGGAGTATTCTTTATTACTCCTAGCACCAAGGTTTACAAGGGCATGATTGTAGGAGAACACAACCGTCAGCAAGATTTGGAACTGAACATTTGTAAGACCAAACAGCTAACTAACCACCGTGCTGCCAGTGGTGATGAACTAGTGCAGTTGCAAGCACCAGTAGACATGAGCCTAGAACGGGCTTTGGAATACATCGGCCCAGATGAATTGGTGGAAGTAACACCCAAATCCATTCGTCTGCGGAAGCTAGCGAAAAAGTTGGTCAAGCGCTAATTGAGGGGCTGGTGAAACCAGCAACTATCTCGTACCCAAGCAGCAGCATAGGTACGAGAAATTAGGAGATATGCTATTTGAGAACGAAACTTGATATATCTTTTAGCTAAAAATGCTGATTCAACAGCATTTTTTTTTATGATTACAATTCAAATTTATGTAGGCAGCTAAAGTAGCTAAATAAGGGCGATCGCATCAATGCAGATCGCCTCTACGATAAAATGCAAAAATATACACTTCTCATCAACTCATTTTATGAATCCGGCAGAAGATAACAGCCTATCCAGCGAACATAGTTTAGAGGCAATGTGGCATTTTTCCCAAACTTATGCCAAGCGCACAGGCACTTACTTCTGTGTCGATCCTTCGGTAACAGCTGTGGTAATTGAAGGACTTGCCAAACATAAAGACGATTTAGGGGCACCCTTATGTCCTTGTCGCCACTACGAAGACAAAGAAGCAGAAGTACACGCTACATTCTGGAATTGTCCATGCGTACCGATGCGAGAGCGTAAAGAATGCCACTGTATGCTATTTCTCACCTCAGATAATGACTTTGCAGGTGAAAACCAAGATATAGATCTCGATTACATCAAAACCGTGCGCGACAGCATGGGATAACGAAATATGTCATTAGTCATTGGTCACTAGTCATTGGTTATTAGTCAAGAGTCAAGAGTTAAAAATTATTAATTTTAAACAACTGGCAAATAATAAATAACAAAAGACAAACGACCAATGACAAACAACAAATATGAACCAAGAGATATCAAATGAGTTCTGGCAAGGTGTAGAACAGTTTAATCAAGGGCAGTTTTACGCTTGTCACGATACCTTAGAAGCGCTGTGGATTGAGGCGACAGAACCAGAAAAAACTTTCTATCAAGGAATTTTGCAAATTGCAGTAGGTATTTATCATTTGAGTAACTCAAATTGGCGCGGGGCAGTAATTTTGTTGGGAGAAGGAATCAATCGCCTGCGGCGTTATCCTGCTACTTATAGTGGCATTGATGTGGATGAGTTATTGAGTCAAAGTGTAGTTTTATTAAAGACCCTGCAACAGACAGGGCCAGAAAAAGTGAGTGAATGGGTAATAGGCAATGGCGCGATCGCTTCAAAAAACTTAGCCTTAGCCTTACCCAGGATTGTGCGAGTTAAAGATTAAAAAATTTGCCTCCAGATTTTCTGGGTTATATTTTATTGGCGAAACTTTTAAGCCGATCTAAGCGTCAGGACTGACACTAGTTGCAGCCATTGCTTTTAGGTGCATTCTTTGCCAGATAGTATTGGCAAAGGATTGATACACTACTTACAACCCAACAGATGGACTTGTCCACCTGATAAATTTAGTTTCGACCACAGGGTCGCTAGTCATATCTCTTATGATGCCTTCTTTTATGCCTTCTTTTCGGCTACGTCACTTCAGTTTAGCCTGGATGATTCCAGCTAGTGGTGCGATCGCTATTGCCTTTGCTGCAACTCCACTTAGCGCCACAGCTCAAACAGCTACTACAGGTAATACAGGTCAAACTGCAGGAAATCGCTCTTTATTTATTAACGCTACTCGTCAGGAAGCTGATTCCAAAACTGGTGTCTTCACTGCTATTGGTAATGTCCAAATTAATTACCCAGCTCGACAGATTCAAGCTACAGCTGCTCAAGCACAATACTTCAGCCGCGAACGCAAAATTATTTTGAGCGGAAATGTCTATGTGTTGCAACAGGGTAATAGTATTAGGGGGGATAGCATCACATACTTAATTGATGAAGGGCGATTCATTGCTACACCCAGATCGAACTCCCAAGTGGAGTCTATTTATATCATTGATGATCGCAATCCCCAAGCGCAAACACCTTCCTCGCCACAAACGCCTCCGCTCAACTCTAAGCCAGCGCCAACTCGACCCCAAACAGCACCACAGACACCTGCTTTCACTCCCAAATCTGCCTCACCAAATCCTACTAATGCGCCAACTGCTCCCAGGCGGTAGATTTTAGACTAATTTCAATCTGCGATGTAGTCACAGCAAAAGCAATATGAGATTAGTTTTAGAGAATATTCATAAACATTACAAAAAGCGCGTCGTTGCCCTGGGTGTCAATCTCTCGGTAGCTCAAGGTGAAGTGGTTGGTTTGCTTGGCCCAAATGGAGCTGGTAAAACGACGACTTTTTACATTGCTACGGGATTAGAGAAACCGAATCTGGGTACAGTACGGCTGAACGACCAGGACATTACTGCACTGCCAATGCACAAACGAGCGCAGCTGGGAATTGGCTATTTAGCACAAGAACCTAGCATTTTTCGCCATCTGAGCGTGCAAGACAATATTTTACTGGTGCTAGAGCAAACTAAAGTGCCACGCCGCGAATGGCAAACTCGGTTGAATTTGTTATTGCGAGAGTTTCGCTTGGAAAAAGTGGCGCACACCAAAGGAATTTACGTTTCTGGTGGAGAGCGGCGGCGAACGGAATTAGCAAGAGCTTTGGCATCTGGACGCGATGGGCCAAAATTTTTATTTTTGGATGAACCGTTTGCTGGGGTCGATCCAATTGCTGTAGCTGAAATTCAGGAAATGGTACAAAAGCTGCGCGATCGCGACATTGGCATTTTAGTCACAGATCACAACGTCCGCGAAACCCTAGCAATCACTGATCGATCCTACATTATGCGAGACGGACAAATTCTCGCTTCCGGCTCCACCCAAGAACTCTACAACAATTCCTTAGTACGTCAATACTACTTGGGCGATAACTTTCAAGCATGAAAAAATGATGAATGCTGAATGCTGAATGAAAAAATAATTCATCATTCATCATTCATCACTCATCATTTCCCTACTCCCTACTCCCTAATTCGATGCCTGCCAGCTACAAATTTTTCAAGTCTTTCCAGTTGCTGGTTCCTAAACCTGCACTGATGGATCGCTACATTGCCGCTGAACTACTCCCGCCTTTTTTATTTGGTGTGGGCGCATTTTCCTCTGTTTTAGTAGCGATTGGCTCTATGTTTGAACTGGTACGGAAAGTAGTGGAATCAGGCTTACCGATTGAGATCGCCCTAAACGTTTTTTCGTTGCAGCTGCCATATTTTATTGTCCTTTCCTTTCCCATGTCCACGCTACTCGCTACCTTGATGACTTATAGTCGGATGTCTAGCGACAGCGAACTAATTGCCCTGCGTAGCTGTGGCGTAAGTATTTATCGCCTCGTCTTGCCTGCTTTCATTCTCAGTCTTTTTGTCATGGGGATGACATTTGTGTTCAACGAGCAAATCGTACCAGCAGCCAAATATCAAGCTGCCCTTACCCTAGAAAAAGCATTGAAGGAAGAAAAGCCAAAGTTTCGAGAACAAATTCTTTATCCTGAATACGAAGAAGTTAAGCTACCAGATGGCAGCGAGACAAGAATATTAACGCGCTTGTTTTATGCTGATGAATTTGATGGTCAGCGAATGAAAGGCTTGACTGTGATTGATCGCTCTCGCTCTGGGATAAATCAAATTGTGGCGGCAAATTCAGCTATGTGGAATCCGAAGCAAAATAGCTGGGATTTTTTCAATGGCACCATTTATTTAGTTTCTCCAGACGGTTCCTATCGCAATATCGTGCAATTTCAACATCAACAATTGCAGCTGCCTCGCACGCCCCTCGATCTAGCAGATAGAGTGCGCGACTCTGACGAGATGAATATTGCTCAAGTTAGAAAACAGTTAGATCTTGCCCGATTGACCGCTGACGAGAAGAAAATTCGGAGGTATAAGCTGCGAATTCATGAAAAACTCGCTTTTCCATTTGTCTGTATTGTTTTTGGTTTAAGTGGGGCAATTTTAGGCACTCAGCCCCGCCGCCAAGGTCGAGCAACAAGTTTTGGCATTAGTATTATTGTGATTTTTGTTTACTACACCCTGATAATTGCTAGTGATGCACTGGGTTTGAAAGGTATACTCCCACCTTGGCTGGCTGGCTGGTTGCCGAATATATTTGGTTTTGGAGCAGCTGGTTTTCTTCTGCTGCGCGCCGCTAGGTAAGCTACTCGCTTTTGAGTTAAAGCATACCTATTAAGAGGGCTGAATACCTCTGAGGAGACTTGAATAGTTTCTCGTAATGAGTTTTGAGTTTTAAATTAAAAACCATTTCTAACTTAAAACTTAAAACTTAAAATTCATAACTATTTGTAACCTCTTACCTCTTACCTACTTACGCTCTGGATGGGCTTTTGTCTCTTGAGAGGGAGTTCCCATACGATTAATCTTGGCAATCATTTGATACAAACGCCCTAAGTCTCTTTGGTTGAAGTAGAGGACAATGCGGGGTAAGTTTGCTGTTTCTTCGTCTTGAGCTTCTTGAGGTAAGGCGCGACTTTTTTCTATCCGTCCTGTAACTAGAATGTCGCTAAAGTCAGCATTTAATTGTTCTACCTCATCATCAGATAACTCAGTTTTGAGGCGAATTATCAATAGATTGCGCACATAGCGGCAGGAGTGATAAACTTGGTAAAAACTAGTGATGGTATTACAAGCTACATTTAAGTTGTCTGTAATGGTGTAAAGGTTGGGATCTTCTGGACTAATCAAACCTTTTTGCACCAAATGTTCGTTAATATAATCGCTCCAAGCTTGCCAGTAGTCACCACCAGGGCGATCAATTAAAACTAAAGGGACGGGTCCAAATTTACCTGTTTGGCTCAATGTCATGCACTCAAAAGCTTCGTCTTGAGTACCAAAGCCGCCAGGAAACAAAGCGATCGCATCGCTTTCTTTGAGTAAAAAAAGTTTACGAGTAAAGAAGTACTTAAAATTAATTAATTTCGGATCGCCTTGAATAAAGGGATTTGCTTCCTGCTCAAACGGTAGTTGAATATTCAAACCAAAAGAATTTTCTCGTCCAGCACCTTCATTCCCCGCCTGCATAATTCCACCCCCGCCGCCCGTCATCACCATAAAACCCAACTTAGTTACACACTGAGCAAAGTCATATGCCATGCGGTATTCTGGACTATCTACAGGAGTACGCGCCGAACCAAAGATAGTAACTTTCCTGACGCGCCGATAGGTATGAAACAGTTGGAGACCCCGCTCCATGTCGGCTAAAGATGCAGACAGGATCTTCCAATCTAGGCGGTCAATTTCGCTACCTGCCAGATGCACAATAGTAGCGATCGCAGACTGGATCAGTTGCCGATTTTTAATATCCGGCAACCGATCTAGCAGGGCAGAAATATCGTCTTGAAGTGAGTCTAGTGTTTCAAATGAGCGAGATGAAGTCATGAGTGCTACTGCACAAGTGGCACTCTATTTTATCTAGAATTGGGCTGGAATCAAAAGCATTCAAAATGTAACATTTGAATCTGTACTGCTTTAAGCAACTAAAAAGCGCCATATAGCCAACAACATCAGGCGCTTAACATCCTTATATTCAAAAGATGATTTAGTTTTACAGATACTTTTCTAAAGTATTAGACAAAGTTGTTTTTGGCACCGCGCCTACAACCATATCAACTTTTTGACCACCTTTAAAAATCATCAATGTAGGAATACTGCGGATACCGTACTGGCTGGCAACATTAGGGTTCTCGTCGGTATTAAGTTTAACAACTTTTACTTGCCCGTCGTACTGCTGCGCGATTTCATCAACTACAGGAGCTACCATTCGGCAAGGGCCGCACCAGGGTGCCCAAAAGTCCACCAAAACTGGAACTTCACTATCTAGTACTTCTTGCTTAAACGTAGAGTCTGAAACTTGTGCAGCTGCTGACATTGCCTGAAAATCCTTAGCTATATTTTTACTTACTTTTCTGAAAATTCTATCACAGACAAAACCTTTGTTTTTCCCCGTCAAGTATATGCATTTAGACAGATTCTCTACCGTTGCTTTGCGCCTGTCTCCTGTATTTTTCCAAAATAAGGAACCGCCCGAACAGTAGTCCGGGCGGAGTGTGGTGTGAGGAGTGAACGGAAACATACGTCTCCGCTTTCTCTATTGTAGGCGACAGTTCTAATTTTTCGGGCGATCGCATTAGGTTTGTGGAAAATTTTAAAATCACAAGCGCGATCTGTGAGGGGCGATCTGTAAGAGGTGAAGAAATAATTACGAATTACTACGAATTACGAATTCCCTTTCTACTTACCCATGCCGAGATGCTGAGCTTTTTGATAAACTTTTCCTTCTGTTAATAGAGAAGGAGCAATCACAACTTCAACTTGTTGCATCTCCTTAATATCTTTAGCTCCTAAAGTACCCATGCTTGTTTTTAAAGCACCTAAAAAGTTGTGAGTACCGTCATCGAGTTGAGCTGGGCCTCTGAGAATTTGCTCGGCTGTACCAGTAGTGCCTACACGAATGCGAGTACCACGTGGTAGGACTGGACTAGGTGTTGCCATGCCCCAATGAAAACCTTTTCCTGGTGCTTCTGCGGCTCTTGCGAACGGGGAACCAATCATCACACCATCTGCTCCACAGGCAATACACTTACAAATATCGCCACCAGTGATTAATCCTCCATCAGCAATAATCGGCACGTAGTTGCCAGTTTCTTGATGATAGTCATCCCGCGCCGCAGCACAGTCAGCAACTGCGCTTGCTTGGGGTACACCCACACCTAATACTCCCCTCGACGTACAAGCCGCACCGGGGCCAATTCCTATTAGTACTCCAGCTGCCCCGGCTTTCATTAAATTTAAGGCAACTTCGTAAGTGACACAATTACCTAACACTACTGGTATTGGCATCTCTCGGCAGAAAGAAGCCAAATCAAGCGGCGTTACCGACTCAGGGGATAAGTGAGCTGTTGACACCACTGTTGCTTGCACGAAGAATAAGTCAGCACCAGCCTTTGCTACGACGCTACCATACTTGCTTGCCCCTACTGGAGTAGCACTCACGGCAGCAATGCCCCCTTGCTGCTTAATCTCCCCAATGCGTTGCTCAATCAATTCTGATTTGATCGGTTCGGCATACAGTTCCTGCATCAGCGTGACAAATTCATCTTTGCCTACCGACGCAATACGTTGTAAAATTGGCTCTGGATCTGCATAGCGGGTTTGGATACCTTCTAAGTTAAGGACTCCCATTGCCCCCAACTGCGATAACAGGACAGCCATGCGGACATCCACTACTCCATCCATCGCACTAGCAATAATCGGGATTTCTCTTTCGATGTTGCCAATGCGCCAGCTAGTGTTTGCCAAACTAGGGTCTAGTGTACGCTGTCCTGGGACTAGCGCAATTTCATCAATTCCGTAGGCTCGGCGAGCTGTTTTTCCTCGCCCAATTTGAATATTCACGCTTTTCTATCCGTTCCCAAACTATTTTGCTAGATTACCAAATTCACAGCCCAGTTGGTGAAGGGAACGGGGGGATTTTCTTCAGCCTTCCTTAGTCGTAGCAAAGAACACGGGGAAATTAACAGCTATCAGTCAAAATTGCTGGAGTTAGTCCGAAGTTTTTCGTCTAAATTCTCTATTCTGGATTCTGGATTCTCTCAGTACTACAAATGCGTGTTAGAATAGTACTACAAAGTATCTCTTAAGCATGAGTAATTCCTGGTATTAAAGTTCTAAGATTAACATTTAACTTAAGCAAAAATGCCTTTTTTGATGCCCAAGAAATGGCAGTCAAGATTAGCTCAATTCATAAACGTATTTTTAGATTCGACATTTAAGCAGCCTTGATCCAAGCAGAGACTTTAGAACTGTTAGAATGGCCGCGCCTGTGCCAGCATTTATCTACTTTTGCAGCTACCAAGTTGGGAGTGATCGCCGCTTCTAAGCTGATAATTCCTACCTCCCAGGCGCAGAGTCAAGAATTGTTATTGCAAACTGTGGAAGTTTACCAATTAGAAAATAGTCTTGCCACTGGTTTATCGTTTGAAGGCATTCAAGATATTGGTGAATCATTGGAACGCGCTGATCGCCGGGGAATTTTGACAGGACAACAACTGTTGGCGATCGCTACTACTTTGACTGGAACAAGGCAACTGCGGCGGGTAATTGATCGGCAACCAAATGTCCCAGTACTTCAAGAAATAGTAGCTGGTTTGCGGACGTATCCAGAGTTGGAGCAGGAAATTCAACACTGTATTGACGAGCAAGGAAAGGTAACTGACCGAGCTAGCCCCAGTTTAGGTGGAATTCGCAATTCTTTACGCCAATTGCGTAACCAAATTACTAGCAAGTTACAAGGTATTTTGCAACGCCAAGCGAATGCAGTTCAAGAACAGCTGATTACGCAACGAGGCGATCGCTTTGTCATTCCCGTAAAAGCAACTCATAAAGACGCTATTCCAGGAATTGTGCATGATGCATCTACCAGTGGAGCAACGCTTTATGTAGAACCGAATGGAATTGTACCTCTTGGCAATCAACTACGACAACAAATAGCCAGAGAGCA
>DATNQH010000128.1:0-20503 GCA_036704105.1 Leptolyngbyaceae cyanobacterium
AAAAATTTAATAATTTTGACAGAAAGTAATTTAAATTTGATAAAATACCTCTTTTGGTACTGTTAGATTAGCTACTAAGCTGATTAATCTACTGAAGGTTAACTATTTCTAAGGATTGAAAATCTGGTGATTTTCGGGATGCTCCCTTCATTTCTGGACGAAAAGTTCAGAAGACTTCTAGTTTTCATTAGTTCGCGGTTTCAGGCAACGCGATCGCATCGCATTCTTGGGTAGATATGCTAAGAAAGCGTGAGAAGATATGTAGCGTTGAGTCCTGCTAACTGTTGAGTAAAGGTAGAGCCATATGAGTAATATCCAAGCCAAATTTTCAGCGACCGAGAATACATTTCATGTAGAAGGTTACGAGAAAATTGAGTTCAGTTTCGTATTTGTCAACAAAGCTTTCGATGTCAAGAATACGGAGCTAGCAGACAGCTATAAAAAATTTGGTCGTTGTCTAGCTGTAGTTGACCATAACGTGAATCGGCTTTATGGAGAGCAGATTGAAGCATACTTCAAGCACTACAACCTCGCTCTTACTGTCTTTCCAGTTGCAATTAGCGAACCGACGAAAACCTTAGAAACATTTCAATCGATAATTGATGCATTCGCAGATTTCGGTTTGGTACGCAAAGAGCCAGTTTTGATTGTTGGTGGTGGATTGGTGACTGACGTTGCTGGGTTTGCTTGCGCGGCTTATCGCCGCAGTACCAATTACATCCGCATTCCCACTACGCTGATTGGTTTGGTTGATGCAGGTGTAGCAATCAAGGTTGCTGTCAATCACGGGAAGCTGAAAAACCGCTTGGGTGCATACCACGCACCCAAGAAAGTGATTATGGACTTCTCGTTCTTGCAAACACTCCCCACGCCAGAAGTCCGTAATGGGATGGCGGAACTGGTGAAAATTGCAGTTGTCTCCAACGCTGAAGTGTTCGAGTTGCTGTACGAGTATGGGGAAGATTTACTTAATACCCACTTTGGCTATCTTGACGGTACTCCAGAACTGAAGGAAGCCGCCCATCGGGTGAAATATGAGTCGATCAAAACCATGCTGGAATTGGAGACTCCCAACCTGCACGAGTTAGATCTAGATCGCGTCATCGCCTATGGACACACTTGGAGTCCTACCCTAGAATTGGCTCCGGCTGTACCTTTATTGCACGGTCATGCAGTAAATATAGATATGGCACTTTCAGCCACGATCGCAGCAAAGCGGGGTTATATTACTTCTTGTGATCGCGATCGGATTTTGGGGTTAATGAGCCGCATCGGTTTAGCGATCGATCATCCTCTACTAGACGGCGATTTGTTGTGGCACGCCACTGAGTCGATCACACAAACGCGCGATGGGTTACAAAGAGCTGCAATGCCAAGACCAATTGGCGAATGCTTCTTCGTCAACGATTTGACACGGGAAGAACTGGATGCTGCTATAGCTGACCATAAAGCCATCTGTGCAGGATATCCCCGTGCAGGTGCTGGTGTCGATGGCTATGTAGGTAGCTACCAACAAGATTTGGTGGAGAGTACAGCCAATGTCTAGGGTTGTGAACGTGGAAAGTCCTCGTCCCGTCACGCCTCTAGGTATCTTGGTAGAGCATCTGGAAACAGCGGTGCAGATGGTAGCAGAATCAGACGTGCCCGCTGCCACCAAAACACACTTGCAAAAAGCATTAGATCTCGCCGCTGGGTTAGATCCTTATTTGGATGAGTGTACTACACAAGAATCTCCGGCACTGAGTGAGATCGCCCAAAAAACGAGTACTAAAGATTGGAGCAAGCAGTTTTCAGATGGTGCCACCGTGCGTCAGTTAGAGCAAGAAATGCTCTCAGGACACTTGGAAGGGCAAGTACTGAAGATGTTCGTCTACATGACCCGTGCCAAAAGCATATTGGACATTGGGATGTTCACTGGATACTCAGCCCTAGCGATGGCAGAGGCTTTACCTGCTGACGGGCGTTTAGTAGCTTGCGAGGTCGATGCATATGTTGCTGACTTTGCCAAAAATCTATTTCAGGGTTCGCCAGATGGGGCAAAAATCCAAGTAGAATTGGGAGCGGCACTTGCTACCCTGGACAAGTTAGCAGAGAGGGGAGAGTCCTTCGATTTGGTATTTATTGATGCCGACAAGAAGGAGTACGTACAGTATTTCCAAACTTTGTTGGACACTAACTTGCTCTCACCCCAAGGGTTTATCTGTGTAGATAATACATTGTTACAGGGACAAGCTTACCTGACAGAAGAAGAAAGAACCCCCAACGGAGAAGCGATCGCACAGTTCAACCGCGTGGTCAAAGAAGACCCTCGCGTTGAGCAAGTGCTGCTACCAGTTCGTGATGGTTTGACTATTATCCGACTCGTTTAAGAGAGCAGGGGAAGCTGAGGAGGCAGGGGAAGCTGAGGAAGCGCAAGGCTGCTGAGGGAGAAAAACCCCTAACCTCTCGCCTCTTGCCTCTTGCCTCTTGTCTCTCACTCTTAGCCCCTAGCCCCTAGCCCCTCATATGCAGATTCTCGCCTTGTTCCAAAATTTAGGTACTCTGGCGTTATTGGCGATCGCGAGTCCCATTAACTGCACCGTCGTACTCGCATCGCTGCTGTGGAATTTTGTCAGCCGAGCGTACAAAGCGCAAGTGGTTTTAAGCGAAAATCCCAAAAATATCTTGATCGGTGGCGGTAAAATGACCAAAACCCTTCAGCTGGCGCGATCATTTCACGCTGCTGGGCATCGAGTCATTTTATTTGACATCGACAAATACTGGTTTAGTGGTTATCGATTTTCTAACGCAGTCGCTGGCTTTTATACAGTTCCTGATCGGCAGAAAGATAAAGACGGCTACACAACTGCCCTACGTGCGATCGCCAAACAAGAAAACATAGACTTTTTTGTCCCGGTAGGCATTTTCGCCAATGACTACTTTGACTCCAACCGCCAGCCAGTGTTATCAGGCTATTGCGAGACTTTCCACTTCGATGCCGATACGATGAAGATGCTGGATGACAAGTTCACTTTTACAGAAATTGCACGAAGTCTCTCGCTATCTGTCCCGAAAGCCTTTTTAATTACAGACCCCGAACAAGTTCTTAAATTTGACTTTTCCCAGGAGAAGAATAAGTACATTCTCAAAAGTATTGCCTATGACCCTATTTTCCGCTTAGATTTAACTAAGCTACCAATGGAGTCTCTGGAAAAAATGGCAGTTCGTGTTAGAAGTCTGCCAATTAGTAAAGACAACCCTTGGATATTGCAAGAGTTTATTGCTGGACAAGAATACTGTACTCACAGCACAGTCAGAAATGGTGAATTAACGGTACATTGCTGCTGTGAATCATCTGCTTTTCAAGTCAACTACGAAAACGTCGATAAGCCAGAGATTTTGCAGTGGGTAAGTCATTTTGTCAAAGAACTGCAACTAACTGGACAAATTTCTTTTGACTTCATTCAGGCAGAAGATGGCACAGTTTATGCGATCGAGTGCAACCCTCGCACTCACTCTGCAATTACAATGTATTACAACCATCCAGGTTTAGCAGATGCCTATCTAGGTAAAGACTTTGCAAGCAATGTCAGGGCAATTTATCCTCTGCAACCGCTTCCAGATAGTAAGCCTACATATTGGCTTTATCACGAAGTTTGGAGACTTAATGAAATTAGATCGTTAAAGCAGTTGCAAACATGGTTTAAAAACATTTTGCGGGGAAAGGATGCCATCTTTGATGTTAACGATCCATTACCATTTTTGATGGTACATCACTGGCACATTCCCTTATTATTACTTGACAATTTACGAAAGTTAAAAGGTTGGGTGAGAATTGATTTCAACATTGGGAAACTCGTGCAAATAGGCGACTGAAATCAATTATTTGTCATTCGTTATTCGTCATTTGTTAAGAGTTTTAAACATAGACACGCTAGCTGCTTGCCGCAGGCTAGAACACTCGGACAAATGACAACAGACAAAAAGCGCGATCGCGCTTCGACTGTTCTTAAATTTCGCGCCTCCTATCCTCGACATTATAAAAGTAACGATTTAATTTTAATCTTCGATCCAGTCAACTTTTTAGAGCTAATGACCCAATTGCAACCGATAAAAGCGCGGATTTTTGCCCTATTTCAAAACTTGGGCACTCTTGCATTACTTGCGATCGCGTTTCCTTTTAACTGCATCATCGTCTTAACATCGCTAGTATGGAACGTTTTTAACCGACCGTTTCAGAAGCAAGTTGTTTTCAACCCCAATCCCAAAAATATCTTGATCGCTGGCAGTAGGATGACTAAAACGCTTCAGCTAGCGCGTTCGTTTCATGCTGCTGGGCATCGGGTTATTTTAGTTGATACCCACAAATACTGGTTAGCTGGTAATCAATTTTCCAACGCTGTCGCTGCCTCTTACACAGTCCCCGATCCGCAGAAAGATAAAGACGGCTACACAACCGCACTAGATGCGATCGCCAAAAAAGAAAAGATCGATTTTTTTATCCCAGTAGCCATTTTCGCTGTCATCTTCTATGACTCACAAGGCAAACCACCGTTACCAGACTTTTGTGAGTTTTTCCATTTCGATGCTGATGTCACGAAAATGTTAGATGACAAGTTTGCCTTTGCCGAATTTGCGCGAAGTCTCTCGTTATCAGTGCCCAAATCCTTCAAAATTACCGACCCCGAACAAGTCCTCAACTTCGACTTTTCCAACGAGAAGAATAAGTACATCCTCAAAAGCATCCCCTACGACCAAGTGCGTCGCTTGGATCTCACCAAGCTACCTTGCAACACACCATCAGAAACAGCAGCATTTGTCAATAGTCTGCCGATTAGCGAAGAGAAGCCCTGGATTATGCAGGAATTCATTCCCGGAAAGGAATACTGCACTCACAGTACGGTAAGAGACGGAGAGACAAGAATATACTGCTGCTGTGAGTCATCCGCCTTTCAAGTCAACTACGAAAACGTCGACAAGCCTAAAATTATGCAATGGGTGAGTCATTTTGCCAAAGAACTGGGACGTACCGGACAGCTATCCTTTGACTTTATTGAGGCTCAAGACGGAACTCCTTACGCGATTGAATGCAACCCCCGCACTCACTCTGCCATTACAATGTTTTACAATCATCCGGGAGTAGCGGATGCCTATCTCGATCAAGAGCCTTTGGCTGAACCTTTGCAACCGCTGATTGATAGTAAGCCCACCTATTGGCTGTACCACGAAGTCTGGAGACTTAATGAAGTTAGATCGTTAAAGCAATTACAAACTTGGGTAAGAAATATTTTGCGGGGGAAAGAGGCAATTTTTGAGGTGAGTGACCCCTTACCCTTCCTGATGGTACACCACTGGCAAATTCCCTTACTCGTTCTTGACAATCTATTAAGACTCCAAGGCTGGATCAGAATAGATTTTAATATTGGCGAACTTATAGAGTAGGAAGAAGATTGAGTTAAAACTTGCAATATTTACACAAAAAATATGCCTTGGCAGCGAGGAATAAGTACTGCTGAGGTTTTGGTTTATCTAGAAAGAACGAACCTTACCTGCTAGTGAATCAAGTCTGTGCGAATTTAACCGTACTCGCTCAAACACAAATCACGCTTGTTAAACTGCACAGACAATTCGGGTGGTAAATTAAACAGACTTGATATTACAATACCAAACGGCAGCATAATCTCTCATTAGTTTGTCATGCCCTCCTACTGATTTCGGTTGGAGGAAAACTCGCACGGCTCACCCGCTCACCAAGTCAAAAGTCCGCGAACTGCAAATGAAACTAAATAAGTTAGAACAAAAAATTATCAGTGTTCTTGAGCCTCTGCCTATAGAAAACAAGCATTTGCCTTCGGCAAGTATAATTGAGCGAAGTCAAATCAGGATAGGTGAAACTGTTACGGGGATTTTGCGATCGCTTCGTCGCGGGGAACCGATGAATTGGGATCCTTGGATCTTAAAAGATGAAAATGTTTACCGTCTTTTTTATTTGAGAGGTTTAGAAGGGCAAACCCCCTGGTGGATAGTGAGTAAACTCTGCGGTGCTATTTCTACTGATTTAATACACTGGCAAGATATAGGAACCATTCTTGAGCCTGAACCAGCTAATGACTGGGAATCGGGAAGAATATTTGCAGGTTGTACCTATAAAGAAGATGGTATTTACTATTTGTTTTATTCAGCAGCAGGTAAAGAGGGAATACACCTGAAAACTGAAGCAATTGGTTTAGCAACATCACACGATGGTTTGCATTTTACTCGGTATTCTAACAACTATTTATTGAAGCCAGACGATGAGGATCCTTGGTACGGAATCTGGGACTGGACAGCACATTTTCACTGGCGCGATCCTTATATTTTTAAAGATGATACTGGCAAGTATTATATGTTTATTTGTGCCAGTGCTAAAGCACAGGGTAAATTTCAAGGATGTGTTGGTTTAGCAGTAGCAGACAAGATTACTGGGCCTTACAAGATACTACCGCCAGCCGTGCAAGTACCTATCGATACAGCCGAAGATTGGCCATATTTTCATTTAGAACGCCCACAAGTTATTTACAAAGCTGGTAAGTATCATCTATTCTTCTCGTGTTTCAAAATGTATATGAATCCAAGCTGGCTGCAAAAAGTCAATAGTAAAAGGGTTACTAATTCATCATTATATTGGTATGTTTCCGACTCAGTTGAAGGCCCTTATAAACCAATAAATGATGATGACTTTATTGTTAGAGGTAGTGAAACGACGGGAATATATGGCACTAATTTTATGCAAGTATCGACAGATCCAGAAGAATGGATTGCTTATGGTTGGTATCACAGACTACACGCTTTAGCAGTTTCACAAGCGTTTCGAGTTGACTGGAAGAATACATGGCATTTGGATACGTTGAGGATTTCTCTTACCAATACGGGGCTTAAGTGAGAGAAAATATAGCAGTTGTGTTTGATTTGTGAATATTTTAAACGAACTTTAAATGAACCGCCAGAGCCGTATCCCATCGGGAATCCCAAAGGCGCTTGCGAAGTGTAGTGTTAGAGGCATTCGGCGAAGCCGTTGCCGAAGGTTAGAGAGCCAACTAAGAAAGAGAAGAGTTTTCAAACCATACACGGATTGCTATATTACCTTTGGTTGTAGAGGAGGAATGAGTAAGTTTTTCAAAAGTAAAACGGTTTAGGGCAAAATAGTAAGTTGCATTTGCACTCGGTCAGTTTATGCCCTCTCGTTCACTTGATGCTTATAAGAGTACGGCTACCCAAAGGCCAGTAATTGGTGTAGCAGTTGTGGGGACTGGATTTGGTCAAAAAGTCCATATTCCCGGATTTAAGGCTTGTCCGCGCACTCAGGTGGTGGCTGTTTATCATCGGGATTTGGAAAAGGCGAACGCGATCGCTTCCTCTCACAACATCCCCCATGCTTGTAACTCTATTGCAGACATTGTTGCCTTGCCAGAAGTGCAAGCAGTCAGTATCTCTACACCGCCGTTTCTACATTATCAAATGGCGAAACAAGTTTTGCAAGCAGGAAAGCATCTTTTACTGGAAAAACCCACAACTCTTTCAGCAGGTGAAGCACGAGAGTTGTATCAGCTAGCTAAAGACAAGCAAGTAATCGCTACCCTGGATTTTGAATATCGATTTGTGCCAGCATGGCAGCATTTAGCCGAACTGCTATCACAAGATTATGTCGGGCAGAAGCGTTTAATCAAAATTGATTGGTTAGTCTCCAGTCGTGCTGATGCATCCCGCCCTTGGAATTGGTATTCTCAAAAAGAACAAGGTGGTGGGGCGTTGGGTGCTTTGGGTTCCCATGCGTTTGATTACATTCACTGGTTGTTTGGTTCTGTAAGTAGATTGAACGCTCAGTTGAGTACTACTATACTAATGCGACCAGATCCAGCAGATGGAGGAGAATTAAAGCCAGTGGATGCGGATGATACTTGTATGCTGATGCTGGAATTAGCAGATGGTACTCCAATTCAAGTTTGTATCAGTGCGGCTGTTTATGCACCCCGGACTCATGGGGTAGAAGTTTATGGCGATCGCGCTACTTTAGTCTTAAGCAGTCATAATCAAAAAGATTACGTTCATGGATTTCATCTTTGGGCAAATCAGCCAGGAGAACCCCCGACTGAGTTAGAAATTCCCATGCGTCTGAGTTTTGGTAAAACTTACACCGACGGACGCATTGCACCATTTATTCGCGTAGTAGAACAGTGGGTAGAGGGAATTGACAAAGGGGAAGCACTTACGCCCTCTCTACGCGAAGGTGTTTATTCTCAACTATTGATGGATCTGTGCCACACTTCCTATCAGCAGCGCGGTTGGGTAGATGTACCAAAGTTAGAAACTTTTCTCGCTGGTAGTTAATAGCCAGGGTCAGTAAATTTCACCGAAGGCAGCTCGGTACCGCCTTGACCGCAACGCAAGTATGGGAGGAAAGCCGCCCCGAAATTAGCCACTTGACGGCAGGTGCTTACTGCTGTGGAAACCCGTCCACCGCCCCGCTCACAAGTATCCTTTGTCATTCGTACAAATGACAAAGGACAAATTGTATTGGTTGGATTATATCTGTTTGTCTACATGAATTTGGTCATGCAATAGTTGCCTATTGGGGTGGTGATACCTCGGTCAAAGATAAGGGTTATCTGAGATTAAATCCGCTCAAATATACTGATATCAACCTCAGCCTAACTTTGCCACTCATTTTTGTGTTAATAGGTGGAATCCCTTTACCAGGTGCGGCAGTTTATATTAATCATCGCCTACGCCATCGCTGGTGGCAAAGTGCTGTTTCAGCGGCTGTCTCCATTTCTAGTGCTATTTTTACTTTATTGCAAGCACCACTATTTCAATTAAGTTTGGCATGGAGAAACACATAATATTGGTGGATTTACCGGGATGGCAGCATTTCTGATTCATCTAGAAATTTATTTAATTGTCATCAATTTTCTACCAATTGCTTCTCTTGATGGTTATGGTGTGATTCAGCCTTATCTAGCTGATGAAATATAAACTCGGCTAGATAAATTCAGTAAATATCGAATTATATTCCTATTTATGGTGCTGTGGTTTGTTGCTTTAGTAGGGAAGTTTTTTGGTAGTCTATTTAACAGCATTGCTCAACTTATTGGCGTTCCTCTAGAAACTATCACTGTGAGATTGGCCTTATTCAAGCGAACATCTAGAATTTTATTGTTAGCAACTATCCCTATTGTTTTTCTCATAGGTCGAGTAACGCACAAGCCTCACGAAGCCTAATTTGGGCGAGGAGAATCATTCAGTAAATCGAGACAATATGAAAAAGCGATCACTTTGATAAAGCAATTGAAATCAAACCTGCCTATTATTAAGCAAAGGCGATAGCTCAACTCCAGATCTCCAAGCTAGTTGTTTTCAAAATATAATTATTCCTCATTTTTTTTATTTAGGTATTTACAAAAACCTTGAGAATCTGGTAAATTAATATTATATAAAAGCATTAGCTTATTAAAAGCTAATGCGGCAAAAATGCTTCAATTTTTTCTCAATTATTCTCATTTAAAATTTCAAATTTCCCTTAGTTAGCTATGACATACTTGCGTCGTCGTATCGATCCAAAAACTTTTGTTATTACTCGCAAGCAGCTTGCCAAATATCTCAATCTCGACGGTAGCAGCATCTTGAGATGGGAAAACTGGACTCATGTGCTTTGGGTACATATCAAGGGGCGAGGTGGATACTTCGTCAGCTATCGTAAGTTACAGCAGTGGATAATTGCTTGCTGTAAATTGATTCGGAAATGTGAGGATAACAAAACACTCAAGGCGGTGTGGTTAGCGCTGAAAAAAGAAGCGAAAAGATATACAGAAGAAGCGATCGCTTTCCTCTACCAACTTTGTCAGCAGCAGCAACTTTATTTATCTACTCGTTCAAATTTGAATAATTAGGATCGCTGGTAACGCATCCCTGGTAGTTGAGATACTAGCCCCAACAGTTCGAGCTGCAACAGCGCGCTAGAAACTACTGCAGTGGAATAACCAGAGGATTGCACGATCGCGTCAAACGGCATAGATTCACTTGCGATCGCATCCAACACTCGCTGTAGTTCTGGTTCTAATTTTGGTAAAGGTATATGCTCAACTGTAGGCTGCGGCTCAACTCTATCTAGTTGTGGCATTGCTCCCAGCATTTCCAGCAAATGTCCTTCACTTAAGATAACTTGCGCCCCTTTACTGAGTAAACCCAAACAACCGAGTGATCGCGGATTATCCAAAGCACCTGGTAGCACATATACATCTCGTCCAAAATCATTGGCAAACCGCGCCGTAATCAAAGCACCCGATCTTGTCGGCGCTTCCATTACCAGGATGGCACGGCTAATTCCAGCAATTATGCGGTTGCGGCGGGGAAAGTGAGCGCGATCAGGGGGTGTTTTGGCGGGAAACTCACTCACAACTAACCCTTGAGCCAAAATTTTCTCATAAAGCTCTCGGTTCTGTGGTGGATAGACTACATCTACACCAGTACCTAAAACAGCGATCGTCCTTCCACCTGCTTCGATGCAACTATAATGAGCTTCAGTATCAATTCCTTCTGCTAACCCAGAAACAATCGTAAAACCATTACGAGCCAACGTCGTACTAATTTTACGAGTCCAACGCCTGCCATACTCGGAAGGATGGCGAGTCCCAACAATTCCAACCAGTGGTTTAATGCCTTGATTCTCTTGCAGTTCAACTTTGCCGCGATAGTACAGAACTGGAGGTGTACTAGCAGTTTCTAGCAATAAGCGGGGATACTCAACGCTATCTGCTGGTGTCCAGAAATGCGGATTTTCCTTTATGTGAGCAATTAGGAGTTGTTCGGGATCGAGACGCGATCGCTCTAGTGCCACCACCTCAACAGTCCCAGAACCAAACCCCTCGACCTCTAACAAAGCCTTAGCGCTGGCTTGCCAAGCTGCTGCCAGCGTACCAAAGTGTTCCTGCAACCGCCTAATTGAAACTGGTCCAATGCCAGTAATTTGCGCCCACGCCAGCCAAAAAGCCCTTTCTTCTATCATTTGTCATTTAAAGAGTAAGGGTAAGCGGTAATTTTCTCCCTCAACGGTATTCAGCTCGCCCAGATCTAGTTAAGCGTCCCAACTCACAAATTGCGCGTATAAATAAGCAATGAATTCATCCAAAACTGTACGTACACCTGCGCTAGACTTCCACCATGATTTTGGATTGTATTCTACTGTTTTAGCTGCGATCGCACCTACTTTAACTTTTGGAGCTAGTGCTTTTTTAAACAGAAGCCAACTTCTACGGGTATGGACATCATAAGTGTATAAATTAACTGATTTTAACAATGGATTTGTCTTTGACAACCATTGCCGCAGGGTGACAGCAGCCGCGTATGTACGATCCTTGATCTTTGCAGGTGTAGGAACAGCTATAACCTTTTCTGGTGACAACCCTAGTTTAGTCAAGGTAGCTGCTGCAAGTTCAGCATAATTTTTGTATTCGGTTAGAAATGACCCTCTTTCCACTGGTGTTCCTGTGGTAATTATTTGGCGATAAGCACCGCTTTTAAACTCCTCGAATGCCTGCTTTAAGGCATCATCTGGTATCCATCCTTCCACAACTAACACATCAGCACTAATCGGGGAAGTTACGGCTAGAAATGGCTGTACGTGGGTTATGCCGAGAATGAACAAAGTAGCAGCGCATAAAAAAGTAACTATCCATCCTTGAATAGTTAACATCCAAATTTCTTGGCGCTGAATTAAACGAATTATTGGTTGTTTTGATTTTTGACGTTTTTTATAAATCATGCAGGCTATCAAGTCTCTGTTTGTTGCTTTTTAAGATAAGCAAAAACCGACTTATCGCCAATATCAGGTGGAATTGGTTGTATCGCCTTACGAATGGCAAATACAACAAATAAAATAGCCCAAACACCAAGCAATACTCGTTCTCCTTGAACTGGCAAGATACCTAGTAAATGCCCAAGTAGTAAAATTGGTACTAAAGGCGTGAGAAATTTGGTTTCCAAGCGATTGAAACAAAATGCCTCTTTGAAATAAATTCCAGTCAAGGCGGCAAATACGAAGCCGACACCGAATAAAGCACCAGGGCGATCGTAAACAGTCATAGCCAAAGATTCACTACTAGTAAGTGCTTGAGCCACTGCTGCTAAAGAACCAATTGCCCAAAAAAGTTGCAATACTCGATGCAACGCTGCTAAATAAATATGAATCGTCAGCAAACTGACACCCAAAGCTATACAAAAACACGCAAATATAGGAGTTAGTACTGGTAGGGTACTTGGATCGTTTCGCAACACTAGAGCGCTACCTAGGGCAAAGCTAAGGGAAGCCACCATTAAACCAGTGCGGTAGACGATTACACCTGTGCGATCACTTTGTGTAATTGCGAATTCCCCAAACTGACCTTGATAAACTATTGGTTCAGCCGCTATCTGCTGTGTCATGACAAAAAGTGGTTAGTGATTTTGACTTTTGACTAATACTTTCAACTGTAGCTTGATAGCAATATGGATATATGCAGTAGATATAAGGATTCAAACTTTGCCTCACCAAAATGCAAACAGACCAATAATAGCCCCACCCAGCACCAGCCACACTGAATTCAAGCGAAAGCGGATCAGCATAATAGCACTAGCGATCGCTAAGGCTACTGTTATCCAGTCAACCAGCGCAGCTTGACCTAACTGTAAAGTTACAACAGCCATCAGTGCTAAAGAAGCAACATTTAGACCATCGAGAAACGCCCCAGCTATAGGAGAACGCCGCAGAAATGGCACTAAGGGACTACTCAGCGCCACAAATAGGAAAGCAGGTAGAAAGATACCGAAAGTCGAAATGACTGCACCTGAAGGCCCGGCGAGGATGTAGCCGATGAAGGTAGCAGTTGTGAACACGGGGCCTGGTGTGACTTGACCGACAGCGATCGCATCTAGCAATTGAGCATCGCTTAACCATCGCCAGCGTTCAACTAAATCGGCGCGCAAGAAAGCCAAAAGCACATAACCGCTACCAAAGAGTACTGCACCCACCTTAAGGAAAAACAAAAACAGCGACCACAGACTAAAGTTAACTGCTGTCGCTGCTGTTTTGACTGCTACTTTTGCCAATATCGGTGTTACTGCTAACAATGCAGCTGGGGGAGTCCCTGGTGGGCGATCGAGCATCAGCCATTTATGCATACCAACAACTACACCAGCACCAAACAAAACAACTAATTCATTCACACCAAGAAAACTTAACACTGCTGCGCCTAAGCCAATCGCTAGCAAAAACTTCGTTTTCACAGCAGTTTTGCTTAGTCGGATTAATGCCTGCAATACTACAGCAATAACGACGGGTTTAACTCCATATAGCAAACCTGTAGCTACGGGTAAAGTACCAAAGCGAACGTATGCCCAAGCGATCGCCCCTACAATTAATGTTGCTGGCAAAATAAAGCAGCTACCTGCAACGAGTAACCCAGCAAAGCCGCCTTGAACGTAGCCGATGTGGATCGCCATTTCGGTGGAGTTGGGGCCGGGAATCAAATTAGTCATACCCAGCAGATCCAAAAATTTCTCTTGTTCCAGCCAGCGTTTGCGACGGACAACTTCATCCTCCATCATCGCAATATGAGCGGCTGGCCCTCCAAAAGCGATTGTGCCAAGCTTGAAAAACAGTAGCGCTAGCTCTTTTAAAGAAGCAGTTCTTGTGGTATAAACCGATGACTGAGATTCAACTTCACTCATAAAAGTTAGAGCTTATCTCTACCATTACGACTTACAAATTATCACTCTAGCTCCCCACTCTTGCTGTAACTGTATCTGAGCATTACCACAATTGATGGCAATTTCTACCCAACCGTGACTACCAATTAAGGCGATCGCACTTCCTACTGCACTGCTGCTGTATGTTTCAACTGCTGGTATGGTTAGCCCATTGGCGATCGCATACCAGTTTTTTCCCTGCACATAAGCACCTGGGATATTGGTAACTAAATTACCGAAGCGATCTATATATTGAATGCAGCCGAATATCTCAGTGTCTGTGAAACTCAATTGAGGTAGATCCAGCTGCACTAGAGTTGCCAAGTCAATTTTTCTGCCCAATTGATTTAGGGATACACCACTAGCAAGATGTGCCCCTGCTGGAGCAAAAATATCTCGACCGTGAAAAGTTGCTGCGGGTTTGCTAATGCGCCAATAATCGGGATTTGTCAGTTCAACCGCTGCAATTGCTGGATTTTGACTCAGCACTCCACTGAACAACCCATTATCCGGCCCTACCAAAAAACCAGACTCAAATTCTACTGCGATCGCGCGTCTGCTACTACCCACCCCCGGATCGACCACCGCCACATGAACCGTGCCTTTTGGAAAATAGGGATATGCATTCATCAAACAAAACCTAGCTGCGGCGATATTTTGCCCCTGAATTTCGTGGGTGAGATCTACCACTGTCACACTAGAGTTGACACAGGCGATCGCGCCTTTCATCACACCCACATACACATCACTTAGCCCAAAATCAGTCGTTAGGGTGAGGAAGGAATTTTGATTCATCTTCTCGGCAGATTAACGAAATTTTTTTCATAAAAAATATTTAAATATATTTCTGTAGCCCTTGTTACTAAATGTTTGGTATGTTAGGATATAAAAACATAAAGAGAAAAAATACAGAGAAAAGCTCACTATGAACAGAAATAGACAACAAGCTGCGAAACAAGCGGCTGAAGTTCATCGCCAAAATATTCAAAAAAGCATACAGCACCGCTTAGAAGTTGCTAGATCCAAAGGTGACGAAAACCTAGTTCGTCAGTTGGAAGCAGAAATGAGCCATTTCAACTAAGATTTCTAGCTTTCAAGTTAGCCGAGAAATAAAAATTAATCAAAATATGATAGAGACGCTTCAGAACCGAAGCGTCTCTATTTTTTTATCTTGTCCCTCCTCGATTAGTTGAAAATGAGGAAAGACTTGGGAGACAAAAGAGAGCTGAGAGGGCTGCGGAAGCTGAGGGGGGCTTGAATAGGTTTGAGTTTTAAGCTCGCGCGTTTTAAGTTAAATGAGCGTTTTTTAACTCAAAACTTAAAATTCATAACTTAAAACTGGAGCGAAGCGACTCACCCCCTGCTGCCTCAACGAGTATTTTTAGGAACGAAACGAGTTGCGGGCGGCTTCCAGCAGCAAACGTTGTTCGGCGCGCGCGATCGCGGTATAAGTTTGCTCAACTGCTTCTGGTTCGACAGAAATTGATGTAATGCCCCAACGTACCAGCGAGTCGATCAGTTCGGGATAGCGTACTGGGGCTTGACCGCAAATTGAGCAAGGGATCTGTGCCGATCGTGCCATTTCGATAATTTGTGCGATTGCCTGCATGACTACAGGATGGCGTTCATCAAACGCTGCTGCTAATTCTCCTTCGTCTCGATCTACTCCTAGCAACAATTGAGTTAGATCGTTCGTTCCAATCGAAATTCCCTGTACTCCTGCCTTCACAAATTCGGGTAAAAGAAACAGAATAGAAGGCACTTCAGCCATAATCCAAAGTTGAAATTCAGCTACATTCGTTAAACCTGCTTGTTCAACTCGGCGACGGCAGAAAGAAAACTCTTCCACAGTGCGAACAAAGGGCAACAGCAAGTGAATATTGGTATATCCCGACTGCTGCATTGCCGCCAAAGCTTCTAGTTCAAGATCGAAAATTGAGGCATCTTTGACATAGCTGAAAGCGCCGTGTTGACCGAGTAATGGATTAGTTGTGGTATGAGACATACTTGGCTCATAGCCAAAACTAAGGGATGGAAACTCGTGCGATCGCCAATCTAAGGAACGATAAAAAATTGGTCGGGGAGCAAAAGCACGGGTAAACTGACTTATGATATCTTGCCAAAGCTCGACCAACTCTGCTCGTCGTCCCTGCTCGATCCATGCTTTGGGATGTTGTCCTGCTAAAACATTTAATCCCATTAATTCTGATCGCAACAACCCCACGCCATCCACTGGCAAATTCTTCACCCGCTCGATCAAGCTAGGCTGGCTCAGATTTACTAGGAGTTGGGTAGCAATAGGAGTAGCGAGTGGTGAGTGGCGACGAAGGAGTGGCGAGTGGGTAGGGGTCTTGGCTTGTGCGCCCGTACTGGTGAGTGGTGAGTGATGAGTGCCAATATCTTCTCCCCCTGCACCCCCTGCAATTCTCAACTCATTATCTGTGTAACTAACGCGATACACCTCGCCGCGATCGCCATCTAACACGAGCAATTCTCCTGTTTGAATCAACTGTGTAGCATTAGTTGCATTGACTACTGCTGGAATGCCTAACTCTCTGGCCAGAATGGCACTGTGAGAAGTCAAACCGCCATGTTGAGTGACTATCCCAGCAGCTTGTTGTAGCAGTGGGAGCCAATCGGGTGCGATCGCAGGCGCAACTAAGATCGCTTTTGGCGGTATTTCTGGTTTTTGGTCGGAATGGGATATTACATAAGCATTCCCTACCACCCGCCCGCAAGCCGCTGCTAGTCCTTTGATTATCGGGTTTGAGGTGTGGGGTGTAGAGTGATGGTGAGCAGGGGGAGATGAGGAATTAAATATTCTAAATTGAGAATTCTCAATTCTCAATTCTGACTCCTGAGTCCTATTAGCAGTAACTTGAGTGATATATATTTGTGGCTGGGCGCTGTTGTTTGATTGGGCTAGCGTCCACTCTATAGTAAATGCTGAACCCAGATCGCTTTTGAGTTGCCAAGCTAGTTGAATCAGTTGTTGAATATTTCTCTGATTAAGCGCATACTCTTGTTGTTGCTTCTCGCTCAAAAGGTAGGTTTGCAAACAATTTGCCTCGGCATAAACCAGCAAAGGTATAGCACAAGGAGTCAGATCTGGCTGGAAAGGAGAATTAGCTAGACCATAAGCTAACATTTTGTTTCCTAGCTGAGAAGATCTCACTGCACCAGTTTCAGCGTCAATTAAATAACAATCCGGTAGCACTTCACCCCGCGTCAGTGCTATTCCCAAACCCCAACTCGCTTTGATTTCAATTTCTTCTGCGTTGTAATTCAAACTACCAGAGGCGATCACATTCCCGAAAGGTTGCACTAAGACTGCTAAATTAAGTTCTCGCCACTCAATTTGATGTCGCTGCCAAAACAGCAGACTTCTGGCGCGAAATAGCTGACACCAACAAGACTTTAATGCAAGTGCAACTGCCTCAGCCTCACATTTACAAACTTGCGCCTCTAGTAAGCCTGCAATTTTTACATCTTTTGTGGTATGGTCCTTCAGCGCCAAAGATGGACGAAAAATCAGTGCGGGCGATCGCCATTGTTGCGTTACCTCTAAAAGGATCTGCAACCACTCACTAGGCAGGGTAGCAGAGATAATTTTCTGTTGCAAACGCTGGGCGAAGTGCTGGAGTTGGTGGGAATCATCTACATCTATGTGTAGAGATGAATTCGGTAGTTCAGCCATTAATGGCTCTGTTGAATTTAGAGTTGAGAGAAATTCCCATAAAACATCACCAGGAACTACAAAACCCGGTATTACCGGATAGCCTTGCTGCATAACTCTACTCAGATGAAACGCTTTGTCGCCTACCTGAATGCGTTCTGTTGGTTGAATTTGGTCTAATTTGTAGAGTTTGTCCAAGAATTTCCTCACCCTTTACTGAATGATGAATGATGAATGTTGAATGATAAATGGTAGTAAAAGCTCTTTCATAATTCATCATTCACAATTCATCATTTATTTGCCTTCATTGATAAACTAATTCGCTTCAATTTCTCGTCTATTTGCAGCACCCGCACTTTCACAACTTGTCCGACTTTAACTATTTTTTTCGGATCGTCTACAAAGCGATCGGCTAGTTGCGAAATATGGACTAAACCATCTTGATGCACGCCAATATCAACAAAAGCGCCAAAGTTAGCAACGTTCGTGACAATGCCTTCCAATTCCATACCTTCCTTGAGGTCTGAAATTTCTTTCACCCCTTCTTTAAATGTGGCATATTTAAACTCAGCGCGCGGATCTCTACCTGGCTTTTCGAGTTCGGCGATTGTGTCGCGTAAAGTTGGTTCGCCTACAGTATCGGTGACATATTTTTTCAGATTCACTGATTTGAGCTTGTCGCCTACTGAGGTGATTTTTTCTAAAGGTACATTCAAATCTGCTGCGATCGCCTTGACAATTGCATAACTTTCTGGATGAACTGCGGTATTATCTAGCGGGTTGTCGCCACCACGAATCCGCAAAAATCCTGCCGATTGCTCGAATGCTTTTGGTCCTAATTTTGCTACCTTCAATAGTTGGCGGCGATTTTTAAATGCACCGTTTTCGTTGCGATAAGCAATAATATTGTTAGCCACAGTGGGCGTAATCCCAGAGACAAAGCTAAGCAGTTCTTTCGAGGCGGTATTGAGATCTACCCCTACATAGTTCACGCAACTTTCTACTGTTTCATCCAGCTTTTGCTTGAGTAATTTTTGGTCGACATCGTGCTGGTACTGTCCGACACCAATTGATTTTGGATCGATTTTCACCAGTTCTGCCAAAGGATCTTGCAAGCGACGACCGATACTAATTGCCCCGCGCACTGTAATATCAAGATCGGCAAACTCTGCGATCGCTACTTTACTAGCAGAATAGATCGATGCGCCTGACTCGTTCACCATCACCTTAATCGGTTTGCGTTCCACACTCTTGAGAACTTCCGAGACAAATTCATCTGTCTCCCTACCAGCCGTTCCGTTCCCAATCGCAATTAGTTCAATTTTGTACTTTTGAATGAAATTTACGATCGTCTGCGCCGCCTTTTTCCGCTGTTCTGCGGCTTGGTGGGGAAAAATTGCTTGGTACTCCAAAAACTTCCCTGTCTCTGACAGCACCGCCACCTTACACCCAGTTCTAAACCCCGGATCGATCGCTAATGTCGGTCGCATTCCCCCTGGACTTGATAGGAGTAACTCGCGTAAATTCGCTTCAAAAGTCTCGATCGACTTTATATCAGCATAATTTTTCTTTTCCGAACGGACAACACTAATCAGAGAATCTTTCATTAAACGCGACCACGCATCTTTAAGCATAGCCCGATAAAAGTCACGCACAGCCGAATTTTTAGTTTTAATTTCCTGCGACTCTAGATATGACAAAACTATTCCTTCATCAAAATTGAGATCGAAATTCAAAATGCCTTCAGCTTCACCTCGATAAAGTGCAAGCAGATTGTGCGGCGCAATTTCTCTGATTTTGGCTTGGTAGTTGCGGTACATTTCAAACTTAGTAGTACCTTCGGGATAATCATCTTTAATCCGCGAAACGATCGCACTATCATTCAGCAAGTAATCTCTTAAATATGCGCGTAATTCTGCTTTCTCGGCAATTTCTTCTGCCAAAATATCGGCTGCACCTTTGAGTGCTTCCTCTGCTGTTTTTACTTGCTTTTCTGGGGAGATATATTTTGCTGCTTCTGCTGGGATTGACGCAGGTGCGGCATTTTTAGTATTAAGAGACTTAATAAATTCTGCCAAAGGTTCTAAGCCTTTTTCTCTGGCGATGGTGGCGCGTGTGCGTCGTTTTGGACGATAGGGAAGGTATAAATCCTCAAGTTCGGTTTTTTGCAAGCAAGCTTCAATCTTGGCTTTTAGATCGTCAGTTAATTTTCCTTGATCCGCGATCGCATTTAATATTACTGCTTTCCTTTCTGCCAATTCAGTCAAATAAGTATAGCGATCAAATAATTCGCGCAACTGCGTTTCATTCATCTCACCAGTGCGTTCCTTGCGGTAACGCGCAATAAAGGGAACTGTTGCACCTTCAGCCAAAAGTTCGAGTGCGTTTTGTACTTGAAAGGATTTGAGAGAGAGTTCTTGTGCCAGAATTTGAGGAATGTTCAACATCAGATGTGTAAGTGGACTTTGATACTTTTACGGGTAATATGCCAGATGAATTACAAATATAACGACAAAAAGTTATCAATGATTAATTATTAATTGTGAATTATGAAGTTTCAGCATTGAGCATTCATCATTTCCCTCTCGACTATACACACTGCTACTGCGAGTGACAGAAGGCCAACCAGCTGCTACATCTGCTACTCTAAATTTACTAGCACAATCGATAGAACAGGTAGAAGTTACTGATACTGCTTCAACTGCGACTATCGAAGAAATCAAACGAGAATTAAATTTACCATGAACAATAAACCTAGAATCCCCGATCAGAGATGATTAAACGTCATGTTGCTCAGTTGCGTGAAGTCTGTCGTCAATATGATGTGCTGAATTTGTTATTAGATGAAGCGATCGCTCCTTGCTGAAGCAGACATTCGCAATAGTCCTTTGACTGCTTACCGTTTGGGAAAAGCAAAGCGAGTACCTTCAGAGCCAGGTCCAAAAGATAATGGTTTATAGTCTGTATTTATACATTTTACCCTAATTCATATACCAAAAAGTATTTAACAAAAGCAAGGACAGGGTGGCCAATGCCCACCCTACACTTTTGTTAAACTTAGGTTGTTGTACCTGGAAAAACTTTAGATAA
>DATNQH010000129.1:0-37703 GCA_036704105.1 Leptolyngbyaceae cyanobacterium
GTTTTTTCATGCTTATGAGTCGTGATGCGTAAAACCCAAGCGACGTTTTGGGAGAGAAGCTTCTCTCCCAAAACGTCGCTTGGGTTTTACGCATCACGACTCATAAGCATGAAAAAACCCGGCTGTAACCGGGCAGATGCACTGTTTCTATGAAAATCGCACTTAAGGTTAGATTTTCATGGAACCAGCTTCCGTTAGTCTTTCAGATTACAGGTTAATGGGCAAGCTGCGTAGACGGAAGTATGAATGTCATCTGCCTCTCCATGCAGCCAGCTTAACCATCTAACTTCATGTGGGTGAATGCCTTTAAGAGTTAACGCGCCAGCGCCTAAAATTACTGCCAAAACATTGAATGCAATTAAGCTTCCCGCTACTAGCAAAACTGCACTTATTGGCATGACTGACTGTAGAACGATTGACAACAAAGAGGCTACCGTAGCCATCAAAACGACTAACGGGAAACCAACTACCAACAAGCAAACTGTGAGTGTGAAACTCCAAATTAAAAAGCTTTTGAGCATTAACAAAGAATAAGTTCTTCCAAAACTAGAGCTTGGTGCTAAAGTCATAATTCTTCTCCAAGAGTAATGAAAAAATTGAGATTGATAAAATTCTCTAAGACTAGTCCAAGCTAGTCCAACCTTATTGAAAATAAGTATACAAATATAAAATGACTAAATGATCGGATGTTTATTAAACTTTACAGTTGATAATTTGTATTTATGAATACTTGCTTAAATTTGGATTGAAGGTATTCAACAGGTATAGCATCTATCTTAAGATATAGAGGCTCAAAGTATTGTAATTTATCGACTTTCTTTTTAATTGCCCAAACCATTTTGAAAATACTGTATTCCTCAAGTTGAACTAAAGTAGTCAGCAAAGAATATACTTAATATTTCTTATAAATATATCTGCGCTCTCTCATAATTCAGCGGTTCGGGAACGAAAAAGAATGTTAGGCGGCTGTTTTTATTAAGAAAAACAAAAATTAATTTGTGAAATTTTATTGCTAGAAGGTATCTCATAGAACCTTTAATCCTGCTGATGGCTGGTATCTGGGAATTGGTAGTTGATAGTTGAGAACGCGGATGTGGTTTTTTAATTTTGACAACCGACTTGGTTGAAATGTTACAGGATGTCAAAGGTTGGGAAAACTAAGGATGTAGAAGCCGATCGCGCTGTTTGTGCTGGCATTGGCAAAAATTAAGCGTCGCTAATTGAGTAGCGACATCGCCCGTGACTAGGTGGAGATTTACTCCAACACAATTGTGTCCTAGCCCCAGCATTGCAGTTCTTGCCTGTAGCCCAGATTTAGAAAAAGCGATCGCATACTATACAGCCACAGCAGACAAATTGTAGATATATGACAGAATCACAACGCCAGCCAACTTCACCGCCTCCAAGCAACCGCATCCCCCCGATGCCACCACCACCGCCACCAGCAAGGCAGATATCTAGCGAAGAAACAGCAGTTCGTGTTGCGCCGTTGCCATCGACACAGGCTATGGGCAAACCCAACCCAGTAGAACCGCCACCACTACCAGCTACTAGCGTTCACATTAATCAAGTACCGCCTAAGTCGAGTTTTGTAACAACTAAATCTATTCCTAGCGCCCCAACCTTAGAACAATTAGTGCGAGAAGCTTACGACCGGGAAATTTCTGACTTACACTTAGGAGTCGGTGAAGTCCCCCGCTTCCGCGATCGCGGTCAAATGATTCTGACAAATCATCCAGAAACTGACGAAAACACTTTTTTTGCCTGGTTAAAAGAAATTCTCAGCCCTCAGCAAATCGAGCAGTTTAAAGAAGATTTAGAATACGACGGCGCAACACAATATGAAGGATTGGTACGGGTAAGGAGCAATATTTTTGTTTCGCTCAAAGGGCCGTCAATGGTCTTGCGATTAATTCCATTGAGAATTCTTACAATGGAACAATTAAACTTGCCAGCAGTATTCCGGGAACTGTGTCATTACCATAAGGGGTTGATTTTAGTTACAGGGCCAACAGGTTCTGGTAAATCTACAACTATGGCAGCGATGATTGATTATATTAATAAATCAATGCCAAAGCACATTATCTCGATTGAAGATCCGGTCGAATTTGTGCATAGAAGTCAAAAATCGCTGATTAGGCAACGGGAAGTTGGTATTCATACGTTGAAATTTGACAACGCATTGAAAGCATCGTTGCGCGAAGACCCAGATATTATTCTGATTGGGGAAATGCGCGATCGCGAAACTGTTAACACAGCCCTCAAAGCCTCTCAAACTGGTCACTTAGTTTTCGGGACTTTGCACACAAACAGCGCCGTCAAAACGATTGAAAGAATTTTAAATCTATATAATCCAGATGAACAAGGGCCAATGCGGATTCAGGTAGCTGAATCTCTCGTGGCTGTAGTTGCCCAATCTTTGGTACGTACCGTCGATAGCAAACGGGCAGCAGTTCACGAAATTATGATCAATACAGATGCTATTAAAGATTACATTATGCGTAATCAAGTGGATGAAATTGAGGCAATTATTCCGCGTTGTAGCTTCGAGGGTATGTGTACAATGAATCAGACTCTGTACCATCTCTATGAAGAAGGACGAATTACTGAAGAAACAGCTCTTGAGGCATCACCCAAACCAAATGAGATGGCTATGATGCTGCGAGGCCGCGTTTAAATGCTGAATGCTGAATTATTAATGATGAATATCAAATTCAAAATTCAGCATTCATAATTCATAATTTATAAATTTTCCCCCTCATCGGCAGCAATTGCTTCAAAAACATCAGTTGAGCCAAGCTAAATCAGTATTACCTAAAGTATTCAAAGGCATTGCCCTGTTTACACCGGGGGGAGATTTAATTTATTGCATCGATCCCAAAAAGCAAGAACGCTGGCATTTACATTTGTGCGCTGGACTACAGGAAATTCTGGGACTACCAGAACCGCCTCACTTTTTGGTGCCTTGCTACACAGCGACAATCGATTGCTGGTTAAACCCACGCAACGGGCAAGTGCAGATATTTGCTGAAGCTTATCCCTTGGTGTTACGCCATCAGGCGTTGCTAAATGCAGTTTTTGAAATGGGATTAGTTTGGCAAGCAGCACCCTGGTCAGAAGGTTTGTGCGATCCAATGGTGCTAGCGACGTATCGTTCTTTATTTCCACAACTTTGGCAAGATCACAATTTGATCGTGCGGTACTCGCTGTCGCACAACCAACCAAAATTAAGGCTTAAGTCTGATTTAGTGGACAGCGTGCAGAAAACACACTTGCAAACTAGGGAGGATAAAGAAAGCCAACTAGAGAAATTGTCCTTGGAAGTAAGTCCAACGTCGCTGCAGTTCAACGAGCAAACATTAGGCTATGTCCTGCGGTTATTCGTAGCAGGACATAGTGCTAATACAGAGCGCATTCTGCAAACGCTACATCAGCTCTTAGAGCAATCTCTCCATCGACCTTACACGCTGAAAGTTGTAGATGTTTTCAAGCATCCAGAGCAAGCAGAAGCAGATTCTGTTTCTGCTACGCCAACCTTGGTTAAAGTTTCGCCCTTGCCAATGCGAAAACTTGTAGGCGATATAGATAATGTCGTTAAGATTTTACAGATGCTGGCTTCTCCAGAGGGGTAGAAGAGTGCCGATCTAAAGGATGAAGGATGAAGTGTGAAGTGTGAAGTGTAGAGACGTAGCAGTGCTACGTCTGTACTATTAAGTATGAAGTGTGAAAAGTGAGTAGTAATTAGTGAGAAGAAATAATTACGAATTATCCTTCATCCTTCATCATTCTCCTAACTTTTAAAGCTTACCCAGCCATTCCAAAATCAGGGGATTGACAATATCTGGAACTTCATCATGAGGACAATGACCAGCTTTTGGGATGGGAGTAATTTGGATTTGTTGCCCGTTCTCACTCGCCTGCTGGAAAATTTTGGCTCCAGTAATTGGTGTCCAAGGATCATCCGCACCCCAAATTACAAACAAGGGGTGCTTTACTTTAGGTAACAACTGTGCTGGCGTAGGGCCAGGATCGGCACTTAGAATCGAAGCAAAGACGTGCTGCGCTCCAGGATCGCAAGAAGGAGCATATAGCAAATCAACTAATTCATCGGTGACAGCCTCGCGGTTACGGTATACCTGGAGAAGAGTGCGCCGAATTTGAGCTTTTTGCCGAACGCGATTAAAGATTACCTGTCCGGTTATCCGGGAACGAACCAGCCGATTAAACGCTGACATTGCTACCCTCAAGGGTGGGTTGAGTTCGTGGGGACGGTGACTCAATCCGCCAGCGCAGTTAATCAACACTGCACCTGCGGCAGTTTCTGGATGATTGGCGATCGCCATTAAACTTAATAGTCCCCCAATCGAGTTGCCAATAAATACAGTTGGTGCTTGAATGTGTGTTGCTTGGAAATCCTTGAGCAGTTCTGACCACAATTCCATTGTGTAATTTAAAGGTGGCTTATCAGAGCCGCCAAACCCAAGTAAATCTATGGCGAACACTCGATAGCCGCCAGATGCAAGGAAAGGGATGTTTTTGCGCCAGTGTCCAATCGAAGCACCAAAGCCATGCACTAGCACTAGCGGGCTTCCCTCACCCATAACTGTGTACTGAATCTTGTAGCCTTTCCACGTCCAAGTCAGTTTCTCAAAGGATGTTGTTGTCGTTAGCTGTTGACTCACCACAGGCTTTTATTAAATTTCGTAAAGCATTTTTCTGATCATAATATTTTTAATCGAAAAAAACATTAATATCGGGCTTGTTAAAATTGTCTATTCACCTATAGATATATATTTTGAAGTTTACCTGTTTATCATCTTTTAAATAAACAGTTCTAGAAGGAAATGGAATTTCAATTCCTTCTTGCCGATGGCGTTGGTGCAGTATTTTGATAAATTCATTTTTATTCAAATATTGATCAAAAGCATCATTATTTGTCGTTTGTCTTCAACCTATAACGAACGACTAATGACAATACAGACAAGTTTTTTTGGTTCAAATGGAATTGTTCTGAGTTAGTTGCTGCTTCAGGCGATCGCAATTCTCTGAACTGAGAGTAACTTTCACTTCCAATCTTTGCCCCTCGTCCCTGAGAGTGAGAAGGTGATTTTCACCAGCTAAGTTATACTCGATCTGGGGATTTTTGATTTCAATCGTCTCATACTTAATTTGCGGTAAGGCGACGCGGATAACTAGCTGCTTCTGCGACAGGGGAAAAATATATAAATGTTGGCGAAGAGTGTCTAATACTAGCTGGTAAGGTGTAGTGCTACGTTCTTGGGGTGAATCAGGTTTGCGCCAATAAAGAGTAATCCCGCGAATTTCAGGGTTTTGGATCTCAAACACTTCGTCAAATCGCTGCTGTTCCCAGTTGAGTTGATCTACCTCCCCTGTTTGGGGAATCAATCGCTGTGCTAAAGTGACATCTTTATTAGCTAAACTACTCCACCATTGGCTAATCAAACCGAAGTTATCGAGATTTTCAGGCTTGTTGCTACCCTGCTGCCAGACGATCTTACCTTGCATATCTGCTACTCCCAAATGTATTCATTTAGCCAGGGACAGGTTTTTGAATAATGCGCTTTTGAATTTTTAGTTCTAAGTTACATAAGTGGTTATAACTCAAAACTTAAAACTTAAAACTTAAAACTTAAAACTACTCCCTCGCCGTCCCTACAGAAAAATGCAAACATGGATTTGCCATTGATTTATCACCCCGATTATGTTGCACCTCTTCCTGTTGGTCATCGCTTCCCGATGATGAAGTTCCAACAGCTTTATGAACTACTTTTAGCTGATGGAGTGGCACATCCAGAACAGTTTCACACACCTGAGCGTCCACCTCAAGAGTGGATTGAGCTAGTTCATACCGATGAATATATTCAAGCTTACTGCAACGGTACATTAGACGCTAAGGCACAGCGACGAATTGGATTGCCTTGGAGTCCAGCATTAGTTAATCGCACTTGCACAGCGGTAGGCGGTACGATTTTGACAGCCCAGTTAGCACTGAGTCATGGTTTGGCTTGTAATACGGCTGGGGGAACACATCATGCTTTTCCCAGTTATGGTTCTGGTTTTTGTATTTTTAACGATTTAGCGATCGCTTCCCGTGTTTTGCAACAACTCGGTCTTACCCGCATTCTAATTGTTGACTTGGACGTACATCAAGGAGACGGCACAGCTTTTATTTTTCAAGATGACAAGAGTGTTTTCACCTTTTCTATGCACTGCGAGGTCAACTTCCCAGGCACTAAGCAAAAGAGCGATTTAGACGTTCCCCTACCAGTGGGGATGGAGGATGATGCATATCTGCAAACTTTAGCAATTTATTTACCAGATTTATTATCAAATGTCAAGCCAGATTTAGTTCTATATGATGCTGGAGTAGATCCGCATGGAGGCGATCGCTTGGGTAAATTAGCCCTCACCGACGCTGGTATCTTCCGCCGGGAAATGCAGGTTTTGAGTACCTGTGTTAGTAGTGGATATCCGGTTGCTTGTGTCATTGGTGGCGGTTACGCCGACGATCTAAAAAGCTTGGTTTATCGACACTCCCTCATCCACCGCGCTGCTAGTGAAGTTTATCATCAATATCGGCTTTGAGGCTTGAGGCTAAAGCTGAGAGGCTTGCGGCTAGAGGTGAGGGGTAAGGAGGAACGCAGGAAGCCAGAAGTAAAAACAAATAACAAATGACAAATAACAAATAACAAATGGCAAATAACCAATTCATAATTGCTGCATTCACCATTCATAATTCTTCTGTGGGGATTCAGTGTAGGTTTATTGCTTCTAGGGGCATAGCAATGCCATACCCCTACATATTATGCTTACCCTTGAGCAATTATCCTTTAGGAATTACTGGCGTTCCACCATCTATGGGGACGTTTTGCAGAACAAATTTATCCTTGTCCACTGGGACTAAAACGTAAGCTGTCTGCGGTTCACTCTGCTTTTGGGTGTCAACCTCTTTGTTTTCTGCAACTGGCGCTTCAGCTACAGCGTCCACTGTACTTTTTACAGTTTGGCTAACATCTTCAGTTGCAATTTTGAGTCCGTCCACTGTACCTTTGACAGTGTAGGTAACGTTTTGGGCAGTACCTTTCACTACGTTTACTGTACCTTTAACGTTCTGGTTAAGTTCCTCAGCTGTACCTTTAACCGTCGTTCCTACATCTTTGAGAGTGTAGTCAACATTTTCAGCTACATTCTTAACGGCATCTCCAACACCTTTTACAGTATTGTTAACACCAGAGGCTGCACCCTTAACGGCATCTCCAACACCTTTTACAGTATTGTTAACACTTTCAACTGTAACTTTACTAGCTAAAGCAGCAGCAGCAGCGCCAACTACAGCACCAACAAATGCTCCAATTCCGATTGTAGCTAAGTTATAACCCTTATCTGTGTTTGCTGGAGCATTATCATCTTGAGGCGTAGTAGGTTGTTCAACCATAATCAAATCGGTATTTTCGTCACGATTTACCAAAAGCTGCTCGTTCTCGCTGGTCATAATTGTCTCCTTGTCGTATAACTTGTTAATTGCTATTCGTGCATGGATGTAGGATCTGACTGCAAAGAGTTAAGTCGTGGTTATAGTTTGTTAGTTTGATCGAGAATGTTGCGGTCTTGGAAATCAACGTCTAACTCTTCCCTACGGATGTTATCTTCGACTTCCATAGTTTTGTGTTCCACTTCCTTACGAACGCTGACTTGTTCGCGCACGAAGGATTGTTTTTGAATGTCAGCTGTCTCCTCGTAAATTTCCATCCGCGCTAATTCCCGGCAATCGAAGTCTACTTCACTAGGAATTCCTGGCGTTCCATCTTCTACAGGGATATGCTCAACCACAAGTCGCTCTTTCTCCAGCGGGATTGAAATGTGGGCTTTTTGCGTTTCAACGTGCTTTCCAATCGCCACTTCAGCAGTCTTGACCTGCTTTTTGTTTACAACCAGCCGTTCTTCATATAATTTGAATAGGCGATCGTCAGATACCTTGACATTCTCCTCATTAACGGGCTGGGGCGGCGCAACTGGAGCTTGAATGTTCGTTGTAGTGTTTACAACGGGCTGAGGCGGTGCAACTGGAGCTTGAACTGTGGAAGCTGCACTTTTTACAGTTTCCTTCATATCTTCAGTTGTAGCCTGGGCTGTACCTGCTGCACTTTCTACAGTTTGATTAGCACCCTTAGTTACACCCTTAGCTACACCCTTGGCTGATTCCACTGCATTTTTGACAGCACCATTAACACCAGAGGCTGCATTCTTAACTGCGTTTCCTACACCTTTTACACTGCGGTTGATATCTTGAGCCGTTTTTTTATTCGCCAAAGTTACAGCTACTGTACCTAATACAGCCCCAAGGACTCCTCCAATTGCTGCTTTAGTCAACCCATTATTTATTTCTGTGTCTATTTGAGCATTGGTTCGATCTGTAGCCGTATCGACATTGCGATCGCGATCGCCCAAAATATCCTCGTCTTGAATCATAATCATATTCTCCTTTGTCCGAAAACAGATTAACGCTCTCAGTTGGTAATGATTTTTTTGACAGTTTTAAACTGAATAAATTGTGTTTCCTAACTTGAAGATCGCTATGTTGCCAGGTAGTTCTAAATGTGTAAGTAACTACGGTGTAACTGAAGCGCGGGACTATCTTTTTGCATCGAGCGCAGGTTTAAAACTGTTATTGCTAGCAATTTGATTTGAGCGATCAATCGCTCCTTGCTATAAGGGGGAACAGCCTGCAACGCACTGGCTCAAATTTGCACTTAAGGGAGGTTGGATCTCCCAGAACTACTTCCCAGGCTGAGCCTGGGAATGAGCGAAAAAGGAAAAAAGCGAGGCAAAAGCGCAACTTAGCCCTGAAAGTCAGGTGTTTGCTGATTAAATTGAGATGCCTGTTCGTTATCTGGCAGAGGTGCAACTTCTTCTGGTGTAAAGTTGGCTTCACCAGAATTTGCTGGCATTGTAGGCTCTACAATGATGGTTCGCTCAATAACTCGCTCTTTCTCGACTGGGATTAGAACGTAGGTTGTCTGCGCGTCCTCTTGCTGCTCAGCGGGATTCACATAATCAGCCCGATTCATATAATCAGCTGTTTGCCCCATATCTGCTGAAGCTTCTACAGATTTCTTAGCACTGTCGGCTGTATCTTTTAGTGCATCTACCACCGTACCTACTACAGCGTAGTTGACACCCTCAGTTACATTTTTAACCGCTTCGCCTACACCTTTGGCAGCATGGTTGACACCCTCAGATACACTCTTTACTGCTTTCCCCACACCTTTACTAGCATGATTAGCAGCCTGAGCCGTTCTCTTATTAGCCAAAGCGGCAGCTAATGTACCCAACGTAGCACCAACGAGTCCTCCGATCAGTGCTTTATTTAAGCCATGATTTTTAGCTTTGCTTCCTGGCTGTGCATCGGTTTGAGGCTTATTGGCGGAACTCTTTTCTTCATTAGGTAACTCAGTACCTGTGTTTGTGGCTGCTGCACGAGCATAGAATTGACCAGATGGAATGCCACTAACACTTTCATTTCTAGGTACAGTACCTGTGTTTGTGTCTGCTGCACGAACATAGAATTGACCGGATGGAACGCCGCCAACAGTTTCGTCTTGCTGATTCCAAGCTTGTGGATCTTGACTCATAATAATTGTCTCCGTTGTTTTCAACCGACTTGGACTTTTTTTGAGGTAGATTGCTGTCTAAGGAGGGCAACTGAAAAAAAGGGCTAACCCTTGCACACGCCGAATGTGTGCTGTCCAAAGCGCAAAGGCTTTGAAGAAGGCAAGCTCGAACAGTCAATAAGATTTGCCGTTTTTTTATGTCCTGCTACTTATCAGTAATTTAACAATTGCAGATAAGCGATATCACTGCACTAAAGGTGTACATCACTGCATATGCCGTCAGTCATTGGTAGTAATTTAAGCTAAACTTATTTGATATTTTTTCTGATATAAATCCTTTACCTTTTTTGCCTTTTTACATCAGGCGATCGCCTTTTTTTTCTATTTCAATTGACCCTAAAAAATTGACATATTAGTTGCCAATAGCCCAAAAACAGTGATAAGCATCTGGATTATTAATTACATTTTGTCAATATTACCAATTTGACTAATTATCTGGTTTTAGCGTGGTATTTGTAACTAATTACCTATTTATATTTGTCAAAGATATTAGACAAGCTAAAGAAAATACGACAAGAGGAGGCGCTCTCTACTTCGTTTCTTTTAGAACGGGGAGGCTCGTCGCCCCGCGATCAAGAGTGTCATTAGTTATTCATACAAATGACTAATGACTAATGACATTACTGCGACTAACTCATAAGTTTTTGCTGATTCTATACACTTTCTGTATCATGGGTAGATCTACAGTAGTGCGCTTTAAGATAGATATAACGTTGCGTCTTTTTCAATACACTACAAAGATGTAACGATCGCTCAACCACAGCCGAGGGGAAAAACGTGCTGCTATCAAAAGGCTTCGAGATTGAGATGTATACTGGAACGCCATCAGGCGATATTGTTGGTCTTTCTGACAAAATTGTGGGGTCTTTAGAAGGGTTTGTGCGAGAGCCAGATAGCCGCAATGTGGAGTACATAACTTCACCGTCACAGCAATACGAACGGCAGTTGTGCGAGTTGCTACGCCCTCGGCTAAGGCTAAGAGAATACTTAAAACGTTTGGGCAATTACAGTCTCATCCCTGGCAGTACTTTGTCTTTAGGGGAAAGCGGCCGCTTTTACCGCTCAGATCCTAAAAATCCATATCACGATTACATTGAAAACACCTACGGTACCAAAGTTGTCACCGCTAGCGTTCATATCAATGTCGGGATTGAAGATCCAGAAATACTGATGCGGGCGTGTCGTCTCGTCCGCGTAGAAGCTCCTTTATACCTTGCCCTGAGCGCCTCATCTCCGTTTTTGGATGGTAAAGTCACAGGATATCATTCCACCCGGTGGGGAGTGTTCCCTCAAACTCCATCTCATGTACCCTTGTTTGAAAGCCACGCCCACCACATTCGTTGGGTTGAGGAACAACTAGTGGCGGGGACAATGCAAAATGTGCGTCATTTATGGGTGTCTGTGCGACCGAATGGATCTCGCCGTCCTTACGATCTAAATCGCTTAGAACTGAGAATTTGCGATCTTGTCACCGATCCGATTTCGCTTTTGGCTATTACCGCCTTATTGGAAGCGCGTCTAGCCCAACTAATTGAAGATCCAAGCATCGATCCACTGGAAACAAGCAGTTTACCAGCCTCGACTCGTGCAGAAGATTTACTAGCCATCACCGCAGCCAATGAAGTCGCAGCCTCTCGCCATAGTTTGGATGCTGAGTTAACTCATTGGCAAGACGGCAGAAAGATCTTAGCCAGAGATTGGATTAGTGAAATTTATCCCGAAGCATGGGCGATCGCTAAACAGCATGGTTTTAACTGCTTCCTCTCCCCGGTGCTAAAAATTCTCCAAAATGGCAACACAGCGCAGCAGTGGTTAAGTTTGCACTCCTATGGTTTTGAGCCTAGGCAAATCTTAGTTCAAGCTATGCAGGCAATGCGAGAACGAGAATCAGAACTGGAAGAAAAACTGTGTTCGTCGCTGTTGACATAGCAGTTTATATAGTAGAGACGTTGCAATGCCGCGTCTCTACATGAATGCAAACAAGGAATTAAAAATAACTTATATATTGCTTAAAGTAAGATAGATTATAAAAGCTTATAGTTTAGCCATACTTTAGATAGATGTGGCAAATGCAGCTATATTGCTAGCAGTGGTGCGATCAGATAAAAAATGCCTCAAGTAGTTTTAATTCAGCCGCAAATTCCGCCAAATACAGGTAATATTGCCCGTACTTGCGCTGCTACAGATACCCAATTGCATTTAGTTGGGCCTTTAGGCTTTGAAATTAGCGATCGCTACCTGAAACGAGCAGGATTAGACTACTGGCCCTACGTTAACTTCCACTACCACGAATCGCTCGATCTCTTCAAAACTTACCACCAACAACGTGGAGGGCGATGGCTTGGTTTCAGTGTAAGAGGCAACTGTAACTATATCCACTACCAGTTTCAACCAGACGACTGGCTATTATTTGGTAGCGAAACTACTGGTTTACCTCCAACAGTACTCTCGGCTTGTAGTGACAAACTATACATCCCCATGATGCAAGCCGGTGTACGTAGCTTAAATCTCTCAGTCAGCGTGGCAGTAAGTTTATTTGAAGCCCGTCGCCAGCTAGGCTATTTAGATTCTCATTGCCACACTCAGGATTAATTATTAGTAGGTGCGGGTGCGATCGCAATTGCCAGCAATGGCTCGTGAAGATAAGCCTACTCCTACAGCGAACAGCGAATAATTGATATTGATAGCTAATACTTAAAAAGTTGTGGCTTCGGATAATTCTAATAACAAATTTGTATATAAGCAAATTAATAGCAGCTTATGGGCGAAAGATGTTCTCATTCTGCTGCGATCGCCTCGGCTGGTAGAATCAAACGTAAATTTAATTACTATTAATTACAGTATAATTACGGTGAAAAATAAGCTGGACTTTCCTCGTACAAGTGCAGCAAGGAGTGGGTATAAGCAGAAAATTGGTGCTGTCAAAGGCGGCTCAAAGAGCAATGACCGCAACTCTAGCAGGGAGTCAAGCTGCCTCGCACTTTGCCACTTGCGCCCCGCGCACAAAGGCGCAAGAGCGTAGTGGCTCACCTTTGTCATTTGTCATTCTTAGAAATGACAAATGACAAATGACACCTCATCTTTGCCATAAATCGGCAAAGATGAGTTGAGAGTTTCCTTGTTAAAGTGCGCTCCAGGGGGGTAATAGGTGGGCAAACCCCATACAGAATCTATAATCTACTGCCTATCCCTAACCACAAGCCAATGACTATAGTTAGAACATTAATTTTTTTTACTAATAGCTTGTAATCTTGTCTAAATCAAAAATGCCTAGTAAGCTTGCTAGGCATATTCACTATCAGTGTCAACTTGGTGTGAGATTAATTTTGATTTTAATCTGCTCTAAATCATCAACTGGTAATAAACTCAATAAGCAATAATAAAGCGATCGTTTGCTGCCAGATAAGCGCTAGTCACTATAGGAGGTCATTTTTGAAACGGAAATGGGCGAAAAAGGTTAAGGCTGATACAGCCACTAAAGCCAAGCGGCAAAGCACGACGGGAGCCGCTGCGATTGGCTTAATTATCTCGATGGGAGCGTCCAATCTGATACTGACCAGACCAAGTGATAGCGCTCCGGCAGCAGATGCGTTAGTTCAAGAGGCGACACTCAACTCTAGTCCAGCTAAAACTGAAGCTGGAGAAGTTAGTTATGCGAACTTAGTGGAACCAACAACGGAATTGTTTTCTACCTTGATAACGCCCACTCCACTAGTTCAACTACAAGAAGCGCTAGCAGAACTAGCACCATCTGCAATAGAACAACCAGAGCAAACAAGGCAAAGCCCGGCTCCAATAGCTCAAGCAAAGCGGGTAGACGCTACCTCTATGTTAACCGATGCTAAAACAGGAGCAACCTTGCCCCAGAGGGATATGGCAACTTTGCATCCCAACATACCAGGGCAAAGTGAGGCGCAAACTCGAAATTTGCTGCAAGTTTTGCGAGTCAATAGACTAATTAGCCAGCTAAAGCATAGTCAGACAGTGGCGATTTATTCCAAGTCTGAGGAAGTTAATCGCAGCCATAAAGTATCTGCCTTTGCAGGAACAGCAGCGGAATCATTACTAGCTATTAGTGAAGATAAGAGTACTTGGAGTGCGAAGCAAAGGTTACTTATCGACCGTTTAAAGCAGCGCTCACAAGATAGCCTGGCGTGGAGTGGGGAGAGAAAATATTCATCTGTAGCTGTCACACAGAGAACAGAAACTGTTTCTTTGCGTGAAAAGGAGAAATCAATAGCCCAAACAGCAGCTAGTTTAGGTTTATTGCCAGGGGGAACAACAGCCGCCAGCACACAAATCAATTCACAACAGCCACAACAGCAACCAGCAACTGTATTTATTATTCCTCCAATAGCACCTAACTCGCTAGCTATTAGCAATTCACTTAAGTTCGAGCAAGAACGAGCGCTCTTGCCGTTGCAAGCCATAGTTTTAGGCTCGATGCCAGAAATTGGGGTTAATCCTTCATCTGGGGCGGTGACAGCAGAGACTCAAGACTATCGGGTGAAGGCAGGAGATACACTTAGCGCGATCGCACTGAGGCAGAAAATGCCACTTGTGGCACTGATTAAAGTTAATCATTTGGACGATCCAAATCGGCTGCAAATTAATCAAAAGCTGATAATTCCGGCTAGGCGATCAAACAATAGTGTTGCTCTAAACATAGTTAGGATAGCTCCTCCCACCGCGTTCCTACCTGTGGCTCCGAGTTTGAATCCTACCTATAGTGGTATGGGCGGTGAAATTTCAGATGATGATTCAGTTTCAGCAAGTCCACCACAAAATGTGGCAGAAATTCAACAGGCGCAGTCAGCAGCAGCACAACAAGAACTGCTAGGCGATCGCTATGTCGATAACCTGCGTAGTGATATCCAGAAATTACGGCAGAAGTACCACCAAGGCTTGCTTACTGCTCAAGCCAAACCTGACGCAAATCAAGCTAGTATTACACCTGTAACAGCAGCAAATGCTGCCTCACAGCATCAGCCCCAAATTCAGGCTCAATCAACTGTTAATCAACCAATTAATCCAGAATTCACTGCCGAACGAGCAGCTAAAACCTTACAACTAGATGGGCAAAAGCAGTTGCCCGCTCCGGTTAAATCCGCAGGAAGAACAGTTAAAGTTAGGAATGGAGTGGCAACAGCACCTCTTGGCTCAGATGCGGTAGAATCACTGCGGTCGTTTCAAGAACAAAATGTTTCTCCAGCATTACCGCCTTTGGGAGGAGTAGATAATTATTTACCCAACCCAACTTCAATTTCCGCCAAAGGATTCATTTGGCCAGCCAGAGGTAAATTAACTTCCGGCTATGGTTGGCGCTGGGGACGGATGCACAAAGGAGTTGACATTGCGGCTCCCATTGGTACGCCGATTATAGCAGCAGCCCCTGGAGTTGTGGTTAAGGCTGGCTGGAATTCTGGAGGCTATGGCAACTTAGTTGATATCCAGCACACTGACGGCACTGTGACTCGTTATGGTCACAATAAGCGGGTTTTAGTACGGGCAGGTCAAATAGTTCAGCAAGGGCAGCAAATTTCTGAGATGGGTAACACGGGTTTCAGCACTGGCCCTCATCTTCATTTTGAAGTGCATCCAATGGGTAAGAAAGCAGTCAATCCGATCGCTTATCTACCACGTTAGAAACTAGAAAATGATGAATGCTAAATTATGAATGCTGAACGGCTAATAATTCAGCATTCATCATTCATCATTTTTAGGCTGCCCGTATTCTTTGCCAGACGGTAAAGCTTAAAAGTATGATGATGCTGGCAATGGTGACTAGCATTGCCACTGAATTCATGCCTTGCAATTTCATTGCCAAGTAGTTAGTAATTAAGGTAATTGACCACAGAATCAGCGCCGTGCTTCGCTGGGATAGTCCCCTTGCAAGTAAACGGTGGTGTAGGTGATCTTTTCCTGGGGTACTCAGCGGGTTCTTACCTGCCATTAGCCTTAGCACAAATACCTGTGTAGTATCCAGCACTGGTAAGAGTAAAAACAGCACTGTAGGAACTAAGGCGAATAAGGTGTTGACTTTCAGGTTGCCTAGCATAGCTGTGGCGGCGAGTACATAACCAAAGAAATAGGCTCCTGCATCCCCCATGATGATCCGCGAGGGGTGGAAGTTGTGCCGCAAAAAGCCCAGTGCAGAACCTCCCAGTGCTGCTAGGAGCAAAGTTGCTGCTGCTCTAGTGGCAAACTGAGCCGAAACAGCTAACAAGCTTATGGCAGTGATAAAGCTGACTCCTCCTACCAACCCATCTATTCCATCCATCAGGTTGATAGCGTTGGTAATTCCTACTACCCAAAATACAGTTAGCAAAATTGTGAGCAGGGAATCGATGGGAGTATGTAAGTGAACTTCAATGTTAATGCCATTAGCAATGAGTAAAAGTGCCGCCAGAATTTGAACTAATAAGCGAACCCAAGGCGGTAGGCCGAACTGGTCGTCAATAAAACCTACTAGCACTAGAATTGACCCTCCCAACAGAATTGTCAGAATTTCAGCCAATACAGCTTCAATCACAATCGGTCGCAGTAGAGTTGCTAGTACCAAAGCGGCTAGCACTCCCGTGTAGATTACCAAGCCGCCTGCGTTAGGTAAGGGTTCGCGGTTGAGCCGCCGTTCGTTGGGTTGGTCAGCCCAACCCACTTTCAAGGCATAGGAGCGCACTTGTGGCATTAATAGCCAGGTAACTACCCATGCCAAAACAAAGGTAAATATAACTGACAACCAACCGTAGCCACTAGGGTTGGCAATGCCAAGGGATCGGAGGAAGCCGTACAAGTTCATCTTTCTAATCCAATCCTTTTTGCCTTTGGATGAACATGAGCAGCAACAGTATATGACTCAATCTGCTTTCATTGCTACACTCGTTCTGTAGCTTATGTCAATTCGGTAGCTGCACTAAAGTTGTTTTGTCTCCTCAAGTTTTAAACTAGCAAACAAAATATTTCATTTATTCGTCAAAATTTTTCTTTAGGTGCGCGATCGCTCCAAACTATATGTTAAGATAATAAAGCTGCAAAAAACACGGCTCAGTAGCTCAGTTGGTTAGAGCAGGGGACTCATAAGCCCAAGGTCGCGTGTTCAAATCACGCTTGAGCCATACTAAAAAGGTTATATTAAAGGGCCATATTAAAAAGGCTGATAGCGTAGTGAAAAATAAAGCCCATTGTCTTGAAGGGAATTGCCTTGATTTTCGATTTTCGTCAAGGGGATGCCATAATCCAAGCGCAATGAAAGATCGGGTTGAATCAGCCAACGCACGCCCAACCCTAAACTAGCAATTGTGGTGATATCGGGATCGGAGTTTTGATTATTCCATACCTTACCGATGTCAAAAAAAGGTGCTACTTGCAATATGTCAGGATTTGAAGTGAGTGGAAAGCGAACTTCGACTGAGCCAAGGATACCATTGTCGGCAACTATTTGATTTTGTCGATAGCCTCGAACTGTATCCATCCCACCAATACTAAACTGCTCCGGAGTTAGCAAAGAATCCGGCGTTAGTTGAATATCTATTCGTATTAGCAGAACATTTTTTTTAGATAATTCCTGTACTAACTGAAGTTGTCCTAACCAGGAAAAAAAACGTCCATCAGTGCCAGAGTTGTTAATTGTAGCATCAAAAGCATTTATTCCCAGGCTAAATTGAGAGCGGGCTGCTATTACTTGTCTTGGTTTTCGCTTTACCCAATCTTGAGAAAAACGAATGACAGTAACTTTAGATTTGCCATTTTCTGCACCTGCTGAAAAAGAAAAAGGAATGTCTTTAAGTAAATAAGTTTGGCTACGGCGCAAATCTAAAGCCAAACCCAAAGCTAATTCATTTTCAGGCGATCGCACCAAAGGATGACGAATACCGAATGAAACTGTCTGAGTATCGCCTCTAATATTCAAATTGCGAAAAGCACTTTCAACAATCCGACTGTCACTATTGCTGTAGCGCAAAAGGACTGTAGTATTACGAGCATTTAAGGGAATTATATAGTTAATATCGTAGGTATCGAGTCCGCTAGTAATTCCGTAGGTAGCAGCCAGGCGATCGCCTCTTCCTGAGAAGTTATCATGCACAACAAACAAGTTAGTTTGTACAGAACCAATGCTGGGAGATTGACGATTTTCTATAGCAATGCCAGCGTGAAAGGCTGGTGCTTCTTTCAGTCTTACTGTTAAGATACTACGACCGGGGGCATTACCTACTGTCAGTTCGGCATTTACCTCCTCTAATAAAGGATCCAGTTGCAACAGTTGCAAAGCTTTTTCCAATCGCTGTCTATTTATTGGGGATTTGGTAGCGATTTCCAGCCGTTTTCGCACATATCCTTCTTGTAGGCGCTTCAACCCACTCAACTCAATTCTTTCTAACTCACCCTCAATTACTTGAATCTGCACAACACCATCATTCAAACTTTGATTATTGGGTAAGAATGCGCCAGAAGTTACATAACCGTTTTGAATATAGAGTTGAGTAATTGCCGATCGCAACCCGATTAATTCCTCAAATGTAACTTCCCGGTTCTCATAAGGTTTTATCAGTGCTGCAATTTCTGAGTGTAAAACAGTACTACCCAGCACTTGCACTTTTTTAATCGAGAAGCGATCGCGCTTCGGTACAGCATTAACTGGTGGTTGCGCTGGCGTTGGTTGAGACGCTGATAGTAGAGGAATAGTTGAATGTGATCGATTAAGAATAGTTTGCTTGATCGCATCAGCAGTATTTGGGGAAATTTTAACTTTTGCTGCTGGCGGAGATTGAGCCGTTGTACTGAGATTTATATTACATAGAGTAACAATGCTAGATCCTGCAATTATTAGCCATTTCTGTATTGCACACTTCCATAACCTCAAATTTCTCATACTTTTTAAGACTAATCAAAGCTTGCGTAGCTATCTCAGGATAGCTACGCAAGCTTTAGTAAATATAATTACTAAGTATATAAAATATATATTAGCACAAACGATTGCAGCCCTCTTCTTCCTTAAACGTTATGGAATCAGGGCAGCCCTTTCATCAGTGAAAAGACCTGAAAGTTTACGGTATATTTATTTACATAAAAATTTCAAGCGCTCATCTAGCAGGCGGGTTGAGAAAACTGAGGAGAATAGGTAGATCCCAATCTAAAATCTAAAATTTAACGCCGAGCGCTCGAACTAACTTAATTATTTATCCAATCTAAGCATCAGTTCAGATAATCAAATTTTAATTTTAGAGGGAGAAATTGCATAGATATATAATGCATCTTTATTAGAAAATAAATTTATTTAAGATTATTTATCAAATAAATGAGAACAAAAAATTCTTACTAGCAACCAAAACGAGCGACTAGAATTAGAGCGGTGTATTTTTATGCAATATCAATTGCACCTTTCTGCAATCATTGTGTCAAATTTATGAAATCAAGTTTGCATAAATAGGATATTCACCTACACGGAATAATTTTCTATAGTGTGAGTAGTAAACTAAAAGTGTATGATGCAACCAACTTTCCACTTATATTTCCAACGATTTAAGCTAGATACACTTGGTAAGAAAAGACTTTTAAAAATTATTGCATAGAAGTGTTGCTAAAAATAATGTGTAGTATTTATTAAACAAATGAAGCAATTACTAATATCCTATATATTGCAAAGCAATGGCAAACACAAATGTACAAATAATTTAACGATGAATTGGGATTTTTATTGAGACTTGTAAAAAAATAAGCCTAAAGGCTAAGTATAAGCAGTGGAGGAATTAGTTATGAGCCAAGGTTTTCCAAACTCAGCAGTATTGAAAATACTAGTAATTGACGATCATGAGCTAATTCTGGATGGGACAATCAACGTGCTACAAAGGCAGTATCCACTCGCTGAAATTTTTATGGCTCAAACTGCACAAATGGCTTGGATTCAGGTAGAAAAATATCAACCCCATCTTGTAGTTATGGATCTTTCAATTCCCGAAACTTCTGGGATGAATGCCCAAGTTGATACAGGAATTCAATTGCTTAAGAATTTAATGAAAGAATATCCCACACTCAACTTAGTTGTACAAAGCACTTACACTAGAGCTTTAGTACGAATTAGACCTAATATTGATGTTCATAAAGCAGGCTTCACAGTTGCTGATAAAAGTCTCTCTAGTAAAGAAATGTTAACTAGAGTTGAATGGGCATTGCAAGGTTTAACTCATACCAAAGATATCAAAGCAATACAAATAGGATTGGAAGTTAAGCCAGACTGGTTAACCGTATTAAATTTAGCTTTTGGGCAAGGATTACAAGATAAGACCATCGCCGAACGAATGAAAGTATCCGAACGCATGGTACGGCACTATTGGACTAAGGTGCAAGACGTTTTAGGAGTATATCCAGAAGAAGGCAAAAATATTCGGATTCAGACTGAAATGCGCGCACGAGAAGAAGGATTAATTGATTGAAAAGAGGTGAGAGGTGAGAGGTGAGTGGCGAGTGGTAGAGACGCGATATATCGCGTCTCTACAGAGGTGAGAGTTTTGAACAAATGACAAATAACAAATGACAAAATCGGCTTATGCAATTTAGTATTTGGAGAAAAGTTAGAGAGGAATTTGCAACTTGGCGTGGCGGAGTAGTGCCAGGAACTATTGTACTGGGAATTGTATTTTTAGCTCGTTTTACCGGAAATTTACAATTTTTGGAGTGGACGACTTTGGATTACTTTTTGCGTCTGCGTCCTCACGAAAAGATAGATGAAAGAGTTGTTGTTGTTGGCATTAATGAAGACGATCTTAGGAGTGTGGGTTCTTATCCCATACCAGATCGAGAAATTGCAGCATTAATTCAAAAATTAGAGATTTATAAACCTAGAGTAATTGGAATCGATATTTTTAGAGATTTACCAGTAGAACCAGGACATTCTGAACTTGTTAAAACATTTAAGTCTTTTAATAATATAATAGGGCTAGAAAAAGTATTGCCAGTGCAGGTTGCTCCTCCGCCAGACTTACCGCTTAAACAAGTTGGTTTTTCTGATGCAATACCCGATGCTGATGGCAATTTGAGACGGGCGTTACTCGGTACAAGTACTACAAAAGGTTATAACTTTTATCTAGCTTTACGACTAGCAAAAACTTATTTATCTGCTGAGAATATTACTTTAGAAAATGGGATTTGTGACCGCCAAGCCATGCGATTTGGTACAGTTGAACTACCTCGTTTTGGCTCCAATTTTGGCGCATATGTAGGAGCAGATGCAGGAGGAGTTCAGATATTACAAAATTTTCGCAGCGGTGGAGAACCGTTTCGCACCTTGTCTCTCAATCAGATAAAAACAGGAAAATTTTCGCCTAACTGGATACGCGATCGCATTGTAATTATTGGCATAGTTTCCCCTGGAGTTGATATTGCTAAATCAGAGGCGATCACCAGTATAAATCCCGTACCAGGGCAAGTTTATGGCGTAGAAATACAAGCTCATACTGTCAGTCAAATTATTAGTGCTGTGCTAGATAAAAGGCCACTTTTGAAATCTTGGTGGGATGGATGGGAATATTTATGGCTCTTTGCTTGGGGTTGTTTGGGAATTAGCCTTGGTAGGCTAAGTCAATCTCCTTTCAAAAATATTTTAAGCGTTGGTCTTAGCAGCCTGATTCTCATGAGCAGTAGTTACATATTACTAATTTTTGGCTGGTGGATTCCAGTAGCACCAGCAATGCTCGTTTTAGTAATAAATGGAATTGGATTGACAGCATTCTATCAATATGATCAGAGTTTAAGAACTCGAATCGCTGAACGCCAGTTCATTATTGATAATATGTTTGATAATATTCATAACGGCCCGCTGCAAACTTTGGCTAGACTATTAAGGAGCGCGCGCGATCGCGATTTACCCCAAAATGAATTGATCGCTGAACTTGAATGCCTTAACCGTGAATTACGGGCAGTGTATCAATCTGTTCAAAGAGAAACTATAACTCAAGATGATAGAGTCTGTTTGGGTAATGGCTCAGAAATAAATCTGCAAGCCCCAATTCACGAAATTCTCTACCAGGTTTACACTCATACACTAGAGCGAGACTTTCCCAATTTTAAAACACTCAAAGTCAAAATCCGCACGTTTGAGCCGATAGACGATCACCACTTGAGTATTGAGCAGAAGCGGGGACTTTGTAGATTTTTGGAAGAAGCCTTGTGTAACGTAGGCAAACACGCTCAAGGAGTAACTCGTCTGTGTGCCACTTGTACGCAAAAGGAAGATTGGTATATTCTTTGCGTTACAGATAATGGTACGGGTATCAACTCTAATGCTGAGGGTAGAGGTACGCAGCAATCTAAAAATCTCGCACGACAACTCAAAGGTTCATTCGTGCGATCTTCTTTGTCTCCTCAAGGAACGTTGTGTGAATTATCGTGGACTGTGCGTAAGTAGAAGCAGGTTTACCTTAGATCCCTCGTTCCCAGGCGATCGGGTAGAAACTAATTTTGACAAATTTTCCCCTACAGCTTGAGCTTTATATCAAATAATCCGGAATTTGTCATCTACAACATGATTAAACATTTATGCAGTTCTAAATATTACATAGCCAAAAATGGTATGTATATTTTTTAGCTTCTTTCTACTGCCTAAATTGAAGATCATGACTCAACTAATGTGGTTACTCTCGGATCGGATTCGCAGCAGGCTTGCAACCTGTTGTGTTTTAGGCTTTTGGCTGACTACAACATCCGTTGCTTTAGCTGAATATCAACCACCCCCCGATCAAAAGCCTCCTAGCACCTATACCCAATCAACTGGTTCTAGGGGAGGGTGTGAAGTAAATAAAGAGACATCGCTCACAACCCTTGCTCCACAAAAGCATATCGGGCAGACTGCTTTGGAGCGTCCTACCTTTGCTTGGTTTGTGCCTGACTCCAAGCCCCACCCTCTGGAGTTCACCCTCTACAAATATGCCCCTGGCGGTGCTATTCAACTAGCTTATAAGACTCAGTTAAAGTCTTCACCAGGAATAATGAAACTATCCCTACCCCAGAAAAATCCTGGTTTAGTTTTTGGTCAAAGATATATTTGGCAGGTAGCAATCCTCTGCGATCCTAACCACCCATCGAGCGATGTAGTTGCCAAGGCAGAAATTGAGTTGGTAAAGATGCCTCCAACCTTGGCAAAGGAAATGTTTGAGGTACGCGACACCTGCGAAAAGATCGATTTACTTGCCAAAGCAGGTTTATGGTATGACAGCCTGAGTGAAGCTCTAGCAGCTAAAGATGTGAGTTTGAGAAAGTTAGCTGTAACTCTACTAAAAAACTTGGCCCAATTGGAAGAACAACAGGCAACACAAGCTAACAACACTCAAACTATAAATTTGCGGCAAATAGCCATCAGCAGCGAACAGCAACCAAAATTGCTAATTTCCCAATGATTGAATTATCCCAACTAATACCATTTTGGAGCCATATATTTTGGAGCCTTGGATTGGGAAATGCTTGCTAGTCTATGGTGTTAGCAAACCTTTAGGTTGCAGCCATAAAATCAAATGGCATAATATTTAATCGGATTATCGTTTGGGCTGTCGACAGTTGACCGGAAATGCTGTCAACAATCCAAGGCTCCAAAATCTAAAATCTAAAATCTAAAATCGCTACAGCCAATTACCGATGAGAATGAACGGGGCCCAGTAAGCAGGATGAGCATATTGTCCCCCAGCTGCAATTAAAGCTTGCTGCGCTACTTGGAGAGCCTCCGCCTTGCTTGCTCCTAGGTTGTGCCAGTGATGATAAAACTTAGTTACTAAGGTGACAGTAGGTGCATCTTGAATAAACCATAGAGTTGCAAGGGCGCTTCTGACTCCAGCAGAGACAGCAACACCAGCTAAACCAAGCGCGGCGCGATCATCTCCCACAGCAGTTTGGCAAGCAGTGAGGAAGAGCAACTCTACAGCATCAGAGTTATGATTGATACTGCGGATAGCAGTCTCCAGATCGGTGATGGTGAGCTTATCGTTATTGCCCGTTACTAAAAAGGTATCTTCTGGCTCAGTGCCAAACTTACCGTGAGTGGCAATGTGAATAATTGGGTAGAGTGTTTTGCTCAGTTCTTGTTGTAAGCGAAGGCGGGTGAATTTGTCATCTAAAAGTTGCTTGCTACCTGGAATTTGTGCTTCTATTTGGCTAATTTCTATCTCTACGTTAGTCAACGCGGGAAAAAAGCGACCATTAACCGTTGCTTGTTTAGTTAAACCCAAAGCTAGCGCCTTTCTCTGTTTGCTGTTCGAGTTCTTGGGGGCTGTCAATGCTAAACTGGGAGTCGTGGCGATCGCATACTTTTGCACCAAGAATTTTTTTCCATCATGAAGTGCAGACATCGGCACGCTACGCAAGATCCCATCTTGGACAAACACTAAAGTTTTAATTTGCAAAGCCTCTAGATCAACAGCAAAAGGACGAACAATTAAGTCATACAGCTGCTGTGCCTGTTTAGGATCGTAATCGAGATCGCGGTATCGCTCTAATCCTCTGCGAAATTCATTGATAACTTGTCTGAGCTTTTTACTGTCAAGATCTATCCACCCCAACTTCTTTTCGCCATTTGGTAGACTCACTAGTATTGCGGTACGCTGTTGTAATATTATTGAACTAAAAATCGCTGTTCCCGTACCTGTTAGAGCTAAATCAATTTTTGTAGATGGCAGCGACACTACGCAATCATTGCCAAAATAATTTTGCAGTTCTGCCAATGTTAAAGATTCAATCGTAGTAAGTGCAGAATTTAGTTCTTTGTTACGTTTAGCAGGTTGAATGGATGGTAAGGCAGCTTGCTCTAATCTTAATTGAGTTAACTCGCGGTAGATCGGAAGGACAGTATCTCGAAAGTCTAATTGTAAGTCTCGGTCTTCAGTAAGGAGATCGCTTCTAATTTCTTCTAAGGTGGAAACTGCTTGTTCGTATGCCTTAATTGCTTCGGAATATTGACTCTGTGCCTTAAAAATGCGTCCAGCTTGCCATTGCCATAAATAAAGGCTATCTTTGGATTTTAATTTTTGGTCAGCACTCCATTGGGCCTGTCTTGTGAAGTTGAGTGCTTGCTGATAATCCCCGCGACACTCATAGATATGCCCAAGTTGACCATTAGCAAAAGACTCGGCACGAGAATCTTGCAAATGCCGAGCAATGGAAATAGCTTTTTCATTCAGCTTGTGGACTTGAGAAAGTTTTTCTGGCTTGGCACATTCGACTGCAAACCCATTTGCCTCAACAGCAGGAAGTAGTTGCAGATTAGCCAAATCGAGAATGGCATATACTTTCTCTCTAGAGTCGGGGATCTCCTCCAACAAGGCTAGAGCTTGCTGCATTGTTCGCTCGGCTAAAGCTACAGCTTGAGTACGGTGTAATGGTGGAATTGAATTGAGGAGTACCCGCAGTTGAGTCTTGCTGTCTTTTTGAGACAAAGCAAGGTTGAGACTGTCTTGAAAATATTTCAGTGCTTTGGTATCATCTTGAAAAGATATTTGTCGAAATCTATCTGCTTCTGCTACGTCCCCTCGCTGTTGTGCAGAATTTGCCCGCCGATAATTCACTTTAGCAAGATTGATGTAAGCATTACCCAGACTATTTAGGCTAGAAGCACGGTAGATTTGATTGTTAATTTCATTTGCAAGTTTGAGGCTAGATTGCAAGTAAGCGATAGCTACTTTGTACTCACCCATGAGACGATATGCATTGCCCAGACTACCTAGAGCAGCTGCTTCAACGTTGCGATCTTTATATACACGGGCAATTTGTAAGGAACTGTCTTCAATACAATCAAAAGTGGCGAGAGGCGAGTAGCGAGAGGCGAGTGATGAGTTTTGACTTTTGACTTCTAGATTGCCACACAATAGCGAGATCGCTTTTCGTGGTTGTCCCAGATTGGTATAAGATTGTGCTTGTTCAGTGAGTAATCGTCCTACCTGGGAAATGTCTTTGATTTTACGATAGTAGGCGATCGCAAGATCCCAAAGATCCACTGCTGAAGCACTCTCACCTATTTGCTCGTATGCCCTGGCTAAGTTTTCCTGTACGAGCGTTGCATTGGCGGGATTTTTAGTTTTTTGGTATAAATTCAAAGCAGTTTGCCAGGGTGCGATCGCATCTTTATAGTTACCTACCTGGTATAAATCTACTCCTTGCTGTACCAGTTGACTTGCATCTGGAGACACAGCAGTTGCTACTTGCCAAGTTGGTAATAGCTGACCCAAATACAGGCATAAAGTGAGGCTGAGGAGGAATAAAAATCCTAGTGATCGGCGCATACGAGGTAGGCAACGTTGACTTAGCAATAAAATTTTAGTATTAAATTTAACTTTAATTATATATATTTACACTTAGCAAGGAGATTTTTATTTATAGCTATATGAAATAACTGCTTGATATTAGAGGCAAGTCAAGCGGTTAAACCAAATTGTTGGGGATGTAAGGCTATGAACAACCAACAATTAATAAAATCCGACGGAGTTTACAGTTTTCTGAAATAGCCCTGCTATTTTGTGCAATTAAGATATCCAAGATAGGTAATTAAGTTGGCAGAAAAAGCTAATGCGCTACCCATCCTCTTTTTCATATTCTGTATTCATGACAAATCAAGCACAACCAGTTGTTCAATTCTCTCATCAACACTACTTCAGCAACTAGTAATGATGATAATAAATCTGAGGTTTGCGCTGTTTTGTCAATCTTAAAATCTATTTGAAAATTGAGAGTAACGACAATGACTTTTATTAACGGAACTTCTAGCAACGATTCATACGATCACTATGGTTCTGATGCTCTGATTGCTTACGGTTATGGTGGTAATGATTACTTTTGGGGTAACACTGCCAATGATAGCCTGTACGGTGACGATGGTAATGACATTTTAAAAGGATACGACGGTAACGACTATCTATATGGTGGTAGCGGTAATGACACGCTTGAGGGCGAGTATGGTAATGATTACTTAGATGGGGGCGGTGTCTCTATAGAAATTGACACTTTAACTGGTGGTTCAGGTTCGGACACTTTTGTGATTGGTGACTCTACAGGAGTCGGCTACCTAGGCGGGTATGATTACTTCACAAACACTGATGGTTCCTATGCCTTGATTACAGACTTTTCGGCAGCTAGTGACTATATTCAAGCTTACGCAGGTGCGAGCTATAGCTTGGGTTATGGAGACTGGTCTGGCGGCTATAGTCTTGACACTGCAATTTACACTGGCGGTGACTTGCTTGCAGTTGTGCAAGACACGACAAATGTAGACATTTACAGAGACTTCCTGTTTGTTTAGGATTTGATTGTGCTTTCTTTGGTTTTAAAAGCTATTTTAAGCAAACGTGAATTCGACGAACGAGAAATAAGCTAAAAAGAAATTCTAGCAGTGGCAACAGCACTCACAGCTACCTGTTATCGGGATTGAAAAACACAGCCGTTCTCGAATTAACCTCAGCAAAGCGATAACAATAGTCTTTTTTATTTACATAAAAAAGACTATTGTTATTTCTTAGAATCGTCAGCTAGAAAACACCTACACCTACGAGGCTGATTTTTACTTTATTTAAATCAGCCTCTTTAGTTTGAGCAATTAATTCAGCTAATTTGGTCTAGTTTAAAATACCTTGTCGATGAAGATGCAATAACTATTTTTGTTAATCAAAAATCTAGCTTGCCCTAAGATACACAAAGTGGCGATAGATTCCATGCTCAGGGAATATTTAAACATCCGCTCGAACCCGCCCCTTCGGGCATATTCATGTACGTATATCTATTAAGTGATCGCGTCGTTCGCGCGCACCATATCTGCATTCCTTGCTAGTTTATTTTGGTGCGATCGCCCCTAGCTTTGCAGATTTATGAAATGATAATTGCACTTTTATGCAATCAAATTGGCAGAAAAGGTAAATGCACTGCTTCTACCTTTAGGCATAATATGAGTCTTGTCAGTGTTGATTCGAGAATCAGTGCTTGAAATAGAGCCGATCAGCTCGTTTAAATTTTTGTAAATTTCAAGCATTATTCTAAACTTCTGAATCCTATAGATTATTAGCTAAATTTTTGTAGATAATAAACAGAGAAATGAAACATTTCCTGCCACTCTTTATTGCTGCTTTAGCCAGCACTACACTAGGAACAATTAGTGCTTTTAGCCCAGCCACCGCTGTCGATTTTGGTCAACAAGAAGTCGATCAAAATAAGTTTGTTGCAATCTCTGTGCCTCGTGTGGGTGGTAGTCCCCAATTGGTCGTCCTAGAACAAATTTCTGACTCTCAAAAATGCTGGAAGGAAAGTGGGACAAATCCTGTTAGTATTGAGGCGCTGCTGTTAAACTTTGACTTCACAGGGATTTGTGCGCGTAGTACAGACACTAACGGCTATTCGATTCGGATGGCAGGTCAGGATCTGGCCTTGCTATACAAACTCAAAATAATCAAGAAGAATACTGAATTCATGCTGGTTGGTATTTCCAACAGCGATCCCAATGCCCCTGCAATTGAAATTGGCAAAACTCATGGAATTGGTTCAGGCTTGACTAAGATCGAGCTGAAACCAGGTTGGCGGTTTAGCAAAAGAACCTATGACGGTAAGGCAGTGGGTCACATTTACCTCACCAGCGATGTGACAGCACCAGGCAGTGTCTCACAACAGCAAAGGTCTGGCAACACTTCAACACGGCTGAATGAAACTAAAGACAATTCATTACAAGGGGGCTTGTAACGGAGTTTGTGCGATCGCTGATGCCACCAGATCGAGATTATCCTTAATAGACAGCAATCGCCCGATCTTACTATCTAGCGTTGTGCGATCGCTCCACCTCATTTCCTGGTAAAATAACAAACATCTATATTACTTAGCTTTAATCCAAAGAAGTGTGGGGCAAGGTTCCATCGCCTCTATAAACTTCGTAGCTTTCAGGAGACAAAAGAGTGACAACCACTAGCTGGCTTAGTCGTGGGCAACCTGTACTAGTTGTGTTGCTGGCTGTGGTTGAGGCAATTTGTGGAGTATGCGAACGCACTTTTGCTCAAGTTACACCTGATACCACATTGGGGGCTGAAAGTTCGGTTGTTACACCTAATGTCCCGATAAACAACCTCCCAAGCGAAATAATTGATGGAGGGGCAATTCGCGGCGCTAATCTGTTTCACAGCTTTGAGCAATTTAATATAAGCGAAGGACAAGCAGCTTATTTTACTAATCCGGCGGGAATTGAGCGAATTTTCAGCCGCGTGACCGGAAATACTCGTTCAGAGATTTTTGGCACGTTAGGTATATTGGGCAATGCAGACTTATTCTTGATTAATCCCAATGGCATTACTTTTGGTGCTAATGCCAAATTGAACGTTGGCGGCTCTTTCCTTGCCAGTACCGCTAATAGACTTAGCTTTGCCGACAGTACACAGTTCGATGCCACAGACTCCCAAACTACTCCTCTATTGACTATAACTGCACCCATTGGATTGCAATTTAGTCAAGCAACTGCGGGAAAAATTGCGGTGCAAGGACCAATTCAGCCATTGACTGGAGTCCTTCAGAGCCTACCGCGCGTATTGGGCAGTCCAATTAACTCATCCGCAGCCGCAAAGCAAGTAGTTAGCAATTTGCTGAGTCGCCCCCAAGGTCTTCAGGTGCTGCCAGGAAAAACTTTAGCACTTGTGGGTGGTGACGTATCGCTTTATGGTGGCACTCTAACCGCCGTAGGGGGGCGAGTTGAACTGGGAAGCATCATTGGTTTTGCTGAAGTAAGTCTGGCTCCAATAGACAAAGGCTATGCTCTGGGGTATGAGAGGGTAGAGAGTCAAGATGCCTCAATGCAGCGTTACGGAGACATCCAATTGTCCCAACTGGCTTTTATCAATGCAAGTGACATCGGCGGTACAGGCGGGGGTGATGTTCAGGTGCGGGGCGATCGCGTTGGGCTGTTCGATGAGTCGGCAATTTTCGCTGGCAGCTTGACTCCCCAAGGTGGCGGAGATATCTATATGCAAGCGGGGCAATTAAATGTCGAGAACGGCTCGATTATTGGTACTGGCGCGTTTGGGATCGGCAATAGTGGAGATGTGACGATTGAAACTGATAGCTTAACACTGAGCGACTCAGCCGTTGTAGAAACTCTCTCAGTGGATCGAGGAAATGCTGGCAACTTAACTGTAAAAGCAACCACCTCTGTAAATGTTGTCGATGACGGCTTTATAGCATCGGGATCTCTGGGTACTGGAGATGGCGCTCAGCTTTCGATTAACACTCAAAGACTAAGTATTCGCAGTGGAGGAGAAGTATTAAATTCCGCCAATGGGGGACGCGGGGGATCTTTGACCATAAATGCTTCAAATTCGGTGGAGGTGTTAGACTTCGATAGTGCTGTATATACAGATACTTTTGGTATCGCACCAGCTGGTGACTTAAAAATTGTCACACCGCAACTAACAATCGGCAATGGGGCGCAGGTATCAGCAGCAACCTTGAATCAAGGGCAAGGGGGAGACTTACTTGTCACTGCATCGGAATTCGTCGAATTAAGTGGAATATCAGCCGATGGTCGCTTTCCCAGCGGCTTATTTACCTCATCTGGACTTGCAGGTTTTGATGATTTCCAACCCACAGGTGCGGGAGGAGACTTGACGCTGGTGACGGGGAGGTTGAGCGTTCGGGATGGAGCGTTGATATCAGCTTCTACTGCTGGACTGGGTAATGGAGGTAAAATCGATCTACAAGCCAACTCGCTATTTTTAACAAACGGTGCCGGGATTGATAGTGTCAGCACAGGAGCGGGCGATGCTGGAAGTATTTTCGTTAATGTCGGTGATACTGTACAAGCTAATAACGGAAACATCTTTGCTAGTGCCTCTCAATCTAAAGGAGGCAATATTAATCTAAATGCCAGAACTATCCGGCTATTTGGTGACAGTGATATTAGAGCAGATGTATCCAGTGGTGCGAAAAACGGAGGTAGTATTACTCTTCGTGCTGGCTCGATTATTGCGTTTGATGACAGTGATATTATCGCCGCTGCTAGGGATGGTAGAGGGGGAAATATTACGCTGGACACTCCTGCTTTTTTTGGTTCCAGCGATCGCTTAACTACCAAAGCTAACCTTGACACTTTAGAAGGCAACAACCGTGTAGATCTTAATGCTAGCGGTCAACTCGCAGCTGGAACTATTACCTTACCAGATGTCAGCTTTTTGCAGAACAGTCTGACTGAGCTACCAGAAAATCTAATTGATACCAATACTCTACTTGCCAATAGTTGCATTGCTCGAAGCGATCGACAACAAGGCAGCTTTATCATTACAGGTTCTGGTAACTTGCCCGTTCGTCCTGGTGATGCTTCTACTTCACCTTACCCAACGGGTACGGTGCGTTCTGTACCCAGAGATATTAATAGTAATAGGCTCAACACAACTCCTGCTTGGAAACAGGGCGCTCCAATTGTAGAACCACAAGGTGTCTACCGACTAGCGGATGGGCAGTTAGTTCTGAGCCGCGAGTGTCGCTAGCTTTGCAGTTCTCTGAAATGGTAATTGCATATTTACGCAATTAATTTGCCCGAAAAAGGAAATCAAGTTGGCAGAAAAAGTAAATGCGCTGCCTAATCTTCTAGTCATATTATGTTTATTGTCGATGCCAGAGAAAAAAAATACTGCTTGAATCGCTGCCGGGTTGCACATTCGCCAAATTCAAGAAATAGTAATTTGTCATAAGACAAAAGTAGCTCTTACTGCTTCTCTTCTTACAGCTATTAAATTCTCGCTCTTTCTATTCAAATATATTGGAGAACAATCCACATGAACTTCAAAAAACTTGGTGTATTACTGTCCGTATCTACAGTTGTTGGAATGAACGTCGTTGCCACCAAAGCTTTAGCTCAACCAGCAGAACCTAGTATTCAATTTGGAAAAGCAATAGCTGCACCTGGGTGTGTTATTGCAGATCAGCTTGTGGGAGAAGATGGTAGAACCTTATCGATCTTGTTTGATGATTTCATAGCAGAAAACGGCCAGCGCAAACCCTGTACTATACGTGTTCTTACTACTATCCCTAGCGGTTTTCGTGTACAGAATTTACAAATACTCTATCAAGGAAGCACTGACGTTCCTGCGGGAAGTAAGCCAACAAGTTTAAGTAGAAGCTATACCTTTACTGGCGGTGCTATTGGTATAGCTAAGCTTCCTGCTAAAACCAGCAAGTTTACATCTACTCAAGAGCTATATCAAGAGCAAGATGAAATAGCTGTTGCAAGTGCTTCATGTGGCGGAGAAGGACAATTTGGTGTTAATATGATTGCCCAATCTTCCAAAGGAAGTTCTATTATTGTTGATACAGCAGATTTCAATGCCGGAAAAGTAGAAATTCATTTCGATCTAGCTGGTTGCTAATTTTTGTGGGATTGAAGATGATAGTCTTAGTAAAAACTTGATTATTTGGCCAATCTTTAATCCCACCTACCACAAGTTATGAAATAATAACTGCAGCTTTGTTTCTTTAGTTCTTGGTTCAGCTTATTCAAATATTATTTAACAACTGCGGTATTTTATAAATTTTTTACCATTCCAAAGCGCTATTGATGGAGAGTTGATTATGTTAGGGGTAAAAAATGTATTTAGTTTTTTCGTTTTAATATGCCTATTTTATTTTGGTTGTTTTGATGCCAATTCATCAGCGGCACAAGTCCAGACACGGTTCTCTGCCACTGGTGATTGTAATGTAAAATTCGATCCTAAAACAAGTGAGATTAATCTTGTATCTAAAATAACTGTAAATGCACAATCGAAGCGGGCTAGATGTATCATTAGAATCAATGTACCTAATGCTCAAAAGCAACTTAGGCTTGTACCTTTAAGTTTAAAAGGTACAGTTCAAAAAGCACCTGCAACTGTAGCTATTTCATCAATTTTAATTGGCGACCAACCAACCCGTATATCTCAAAAATATACAAATCCTACTAAGTTTGATTTGACAAATCAAATTCCAAAAACTAATTATACATCTAATGGTGTTTTTGGAATTAATTTAGTATTAACAACGGCTGAAGGAGAATTAGAGTTGACAGATATGAAGTTTGCACTTCAGCCAAAATAAAATGTTTTCAGCAAAGCAACCGATTGTTAGCTAGTGGGACTTAAACAAAAACTCAAAGCTAAATTAGATAAGATATAGACATAGCAGAAGTTTGACATCGAAGTCAACCGATGAAAGAAACAACGATCTTCTGCTATTCCCCCTTGCTTCGACCGATGGTGTCGGCGTTTTGATAATGTTTTTACGCGCTTTGCCCTGCATAAGAGAATTTAGGAACTATTTGGCAGGATTATTGAGAACAAGTAAACGAAAAAACATATCTCGAAGAAGCGATCTCAATTCAGATTGTCCGTTGTGGAATAGGCTATAGCCTGTCTGTTTACCGTAGGGGCGCACAAGTGTTGCCCCTACTAAGCCTTTAACACTATTTATTAATAATCTCATTTTGTGCATCTATTTGATAAACAAAACCAAAAATTTGGGCAATTTTTAATCGTAAACCTTTAGGCGGAAAGATTTTGGCTGTCCTTTGGGCAGAAGTTGCGTAATTATTGGCAGCTTCTACTAACTCCAAAGCAACAGATTGAGATATTCCCGTATTTTCATATTTCTGGAAAACATCGACAAGACAGTTGCTCTTTCTTCCCTGGTGTTTGAGTTGCTCTGGAGCTTGAGAAATTTGTACTATGTCTTCCAGACAATTGCTATATTCCAGAATATTTGTAAATGTAAAACGAGGAGCAGTTGGAGATTGGGAGTTGTCAGAAGGCTGGCTGGAGTTGGAGCTTTCCAGTTTTCTCAAGTTTTCCATTACTTGCTGGTATTGAGCCGTTTTTCCCCGATCTAATAAAAGTTGTGCAGCTTTGCGCAAATCTTCAATTGCTCCAGAGCGATCGCCACTAGCAGCGCGGATAACGGCTCGGTTATTATAAGCATCTGCAAACCCAGGATCGATTTTAATTGTTTGACTGAAATCTTCCAAAGCTTGCTGCGTATCTCCTAGCTCGGAATGGTTGTTTCCTCTAGCGTTGTAGGCGGCTGCATAGTTGCGATCAATTTGCACAGCTTTGGTGTAATCTGCGATCGCAGCCTGTCGGTTCCCAGTTCTAGAATAAGCCACGCCTCGGTTATAGTATGTGAGTACATCGCCAGCATCGTGCTGCAAAGCTTGAGTCCAATCTGCGATCGCGCTTTGATAGTTTCCTAGTTTAATACTGGTGACAGCGCGATTATGATAAACAATAGCCGCGCTAGGATTATTTTTAATTGCTGCGGTGTAATCCTCCAGAGCTGCTTTATAGTCTCGTTCTTGGTAGCGAATATTACCTCGATTGAAGTAAGCTAGAAAAGCTTGGTTGCGATCGGGACCCTGCTGTAGTACTTTAACAAAATCTTCTTCTGCTCCCTTATAGTCTCCTTGTTCTTGACGTAAAGCTCCACGCGCAGAATAGTCTTGGGTTGCAGTCGGATTGTCGATTTGTGCTGGCTTCTCACTAGGAGGACTCTTATCAACTTTTAACTTTGAGTCATTTAATCCAGCTTGAGCCACTGCCATAAAAGTATTAACTGGAATAGCTGCACTCCACCCACTTTTGATGTCTATTTTATTCCCTGAACCTGTTTCCGCTTGACCATCTGCTTCGCCTTGACCGTGAATGCCAACAATTCGACCTTCAGTATCAAACACAGGCCCGCCGCTCATACCCTTTTTAGTTACAGCATTGTAGCGTAGGGTATATCCTTCCGGGCGATCGCTGGGGCGACTGGTGACAAATCCGGGCGAAAACTCAAAATCCCGTTGGCTACCCGAACTACCATTAATCGAGGGATAACCAAAAACATAAATTTGCGTTCCGATCTTTGCTTGTTCGGAATCCCCAACTGTCGCAACTGGATATTCTTGTTCGCTCTCAAACTTGACAATAGCTAAATCTGCGTCCTCCTTACTTTTCTGCAAAGGTTGTATCCCAATTGTGGGGTATTCTTTGCCATCAGGGGTACGAACGGTATAAGTAATATCGCTGCGGCAAACAATAGGCGAACGTCCTGGAAGCAAACTGCAAGCGACATGATTAGCCGTTAAAACAGTATAAGTGTTGCCTTCTTTAGCAACGATTACTCCAGTTCCTCCCACAGAGTCGCCATTACTATTAATTTGCACTGCTATTTGTTGGGCAAACTGAGCAATTTCCGTAGCACTTTTTGCCATCACAATTGTTGTTGGTGTGAATGTGATCGCTGCTATTGTTAATGTTCTTGCTATCAAACGAGTTAGGCAATTAAATTGATAAAATTTTAAATCCATCATTCTCTCTAACAGATTATTTAAGCGAAACACAGACAACGCAGAGAAAAATTAAAACTTATTTTAAAATGTTATTGAGCTGTTATAATTATTCATAAACCCATCTCTCTTCGAGCAGAGTTTTGAATATTTCGAGGGGAAAAATAAGAAACCGGAATTGCCCAATTCAATGCTTCCATTTGTTTAAAAAGTTGTTCGGATGGCATTGTACCATCTGCAAAAATGAAGGCACGAATACCTTGAAAAGGATATTTCAGCTTGCCATTAATTCCGATGAGTTCTCCTTTTTGATTCAAAACAGGGCCACCGCTCATACCTTGGAAAACATCGTTAGTGTAGCCGATTTCATATCCTCCTTGTAGCGATCGCTGCATCATCTTGATTTGTCCGTTTGCGATCCGAAAAGCTTTCGTTCCCAAATCGCGGGTATCATTTAACGCAGTAACGGTATTTCCTTGTTTAGTAAAATCCCAAGCCGGAAAACCACAAGCATACACAGTATCGCCAACGGATAGGGTATTCATGTTCCCTTCCTTCGCAACTTTGTAAGACTGACTGCTAACAAATCGTACTAATGCTAAATCGAGAGTTCCAGACTGACGTGATCGCACCCACTGACCTGAGTAAGTTTTACCATCTGCAGTCAAAACAGTATAGCGGTTCTCTGGATTGTCAGCCACGACATGATAGTTAGTTACTAGTGTATAAACCTGTCCCTGACGCTCAATAATTACTCCCGATCCAGAACCTGAAGGTGTTAAAATTCTTACAGTTACTTGTCTAGCAGTTTCTACTAGAGATGCATCAGCCGCAGGCAAACTGAAAGCTGGCTGAATTGATAACTTATTAGCGTAATTCAAGACACTCTCAGATCGGTGTGGCGATTTTATCAAATGATAAAATGATACAATCGAACAGCTAGCTATCAAGATTAACCAATATCTGAGAGGTCTGGATAGAAACATTAGATCTCCTGCATGGATATTTCGTCGGGGCGGGTTTGTTTGAGATGTTTGGATGAAATTATAAATTTTTGCTCAACCCGCCCCTACCTTTGATGCATACTTTAAATTCGTTCAAAGCTCGTTATTAGCAGGTTCAGGATTAGCAGCAGGTTCAGGCTTAACAGGTTCAGGATTAGCAGCAGGTTCGGGATTGGCTGGCGTTTCAGGATTAGCAGCATTTGACATTCCCGAAGTTTGCTTTTCCCACTCTCCTAGATCTACATACACTTGATCGTCAGTCTCGTGAATTGCACCTGCACTGCCGCCGCGACTGATTTGTAGCAATTGTCCGAGAATTGCCCCAGCCCGCTTTGCATTTTCAGGCTTGAGAGTAAATAATACATTATTTGAGTTACAAGCAGTATCGGAGCCGCCAAGCGCACAAATAACTGTGTGACCATTTAACACTCCGTTGGTAAGCAAGACATTTTTGAGGCTACCCCCATTCTTGCTCACTGCCTTGTTTATTTTCTGAGTAACGGCATCGCAGCGGACTTGAGGAGAAAATTCCTCACCAAAGTATTTAGTCCCTTCTTTAGTCCAAACAACTACCGGAATTGGCTGTCCGCCAGGTCTTTGACCTACAGTAGCGTAGTTACCGCCTTTTTGAGCAACACAGCTAAACGAAGTGCCTTTAGCTGTTGATGTTGGTGCAGAACTATTGCTACCTCCTGAAATGCCAGGAGTCGGTTTACCAGCACTTCCACTGCCGACAGATGTTGAATTGTTTCCACTTCCTGTACCCACAGTAGGAATAGCTTGAGCTTCAATTGCATACGCCATCATTCCAGCGACAGCAACAGATGTGAATAAAACTTGAGCGGTAAATTTAAATTTCATTGGATTCCTGATTAGATTTGAAGTTAGTTGCGATTGCGCTTATTTTTACAACCAGTTATAAACTGTTGTCTTTATCAGCTTGTGGCTGAGAGTTAATATTTGGGTTGATATTGTTATTGTCCGGTTCTACCTGAGAGTTGGTATTTGTATTGATATTGTTATTGTCCGGTTTTACCTGAGAGTTGGTATTTGTGTTGATATTGTTATTGTCCGGTTTTAGCTGAAAGTTGGTATTTGTGTTGATGTTGTCATAGTCCGGTTTTACCTGTGAATTTATATATGTGTTGCGCGGCTGTGAAATCTGGTGCATCGGCTCTAATCTGTCTTCAGCACGAATGTATTGGTATTTTCCTGCGTTCAACCAATTAGCAGGATTAGTACAGTATTGTTTGCCGTCCATTGAAATTGACACTACTGAGCTATTACAAGGAGTGGTTTTTAATCCCCAACTTTGAATCATTGCTAGATTTGGATCAGCGTTGTTTTTCGCCTTAAGTTCCTCAAGCTTGATTTGAGCTTCTATTTCTTTGAGTTTGGCATCGCTCCTAACTTTTTCGTTTTTGATTTCATTGTTTCTTGTCTTAACTTCCTCAAGCTTGATTTGGGCTTCTATTTCTTTAATTTTGGCATCATTCCTCATTTTTTCTTTTTTGGCTTCATTGTTGCCGCCAAAAAGCTTTATCACTTCTCCTATACCAGTACCAATCAAAGGTAGTGCAGGAACTGCTTGTGCTGGAACAACCGCAGTAGTTAAAAATATGGTTGCCAACAAAAAAATAGAAACTGGGAATTTCATGTATTTGTGTTGGTTGTCTTGCAAAAAGTTGTTGATTCGAGCATCTTTCTTAAAAAAAATAGATTTAC
>DATNQH010000130.1:0-7117 GCA_036704105.1 Leptolyngbyaceae cyanobacterium
CCCTATAACCTTATTAAATAATTGTATTAATTTTAAAACTTTTTTAAGTGGCGTGAGCGTTAAATAATAAATAGCTAGTCATAGCCATCAATTAAATATAAGGTAAATTTATGCACGAGTTAACATACTTTTGTAAAGTTAATCAATTACTCAGCTACTAGGTTTTCTGAAGTTAAAGCGATCGCAGTAAAGAAAAATTTGTATAAATAAACACATCTATCTTATGGTATAAATAAAAACAGAAATCATAACTGTTTTGGTAGCAGACTCTGGATGGAAAGCTGAAAACCAATACACCCCTCGTGTTTATGTCTGTTAGTTGGGCGATCGCAGCTTTAAACCAATCAAAAGGGTGAAATTAAGTGAAATGAATTCTCAGCAAAACTTGCGCCAGGGGGAGAAAATTTTCTATTTGTAAAAAACTTTATTCTAAGTTTATATATCTGACAAAATACTCCATGAATTGCTACGATTGGCTTTTTGCCGAACAGTTAAAAATAATATTTTACTACCATTATGGAATAAACTCTTTTGGTCGATCTCAATATGCCTAATCGTTTGAAAGGGCTAAGTGCTGGTTTGCTGGCTCTAGTCGTGCTGAGTCTAATATTAGCTTGGCTGGATATGATCGGATTTTCCAGCTACGAAACACAGTTCTTAGGCTCTAAAGCATTACAAGCTATTAACGGCGCAGAACCACGTTATCGAGCGATTGTTTCGATTTTTCCTCCTTTGTTAGTTTATGGTAGCTCGATTCTGGGATCGGCAATAACCTTGCAAGTTATTGTCGGAGCAATTTTGATTGGACTGCTGTGCTGGCAAATAGGAAATTCAGCCGTGCCTAGACTTTGGCAAGGGGTGTGGATGAGTTTAATTTTACTCAATCCTGCTTTTAGTTTAATGCTGCTGCGCAGCCCAGGTTGGGTGACAGTAACAATTTTTCTAACTTTGCTAATGACACTGCTATGGACGCTAGGTGAAGACAAGGCGACATCCCTACCTTCAACACTGGTGTTGGTTTTGTTGGGATTGGGGTTAGCTCCCTTGATGCTTTTACGCTATGAAGCTTGGTTTATTTTGCCTTCAATAGGCATCACTTTAGCCATGCTCTTTCCGCAAGAAAGTTGGGGTTTTAAATTCACAGCTATTTTAGTCACCCTATTCATGAGTGTAGTTGCGATCGCCACCTGGATGTACATGAATTGGTTATTCACAGGAGATGCATACTATTTTCTCAACAGTTACTACAGTGGAATGCGGTTAGCCGAAACAAAAATATTCTTACAACAGGAATATTTTTGGAGCAGTTGGCTGCATAGTTTTAGTTGGATTATTCAAGCTGTTCCTGTTTATCTTTTGTTCGCTGGTTGGGTGCTGTGGCGCGAAGGGAGATGGCTATTATCAACTTCAATTTTATTTTTACCAGTAATCTTAGTAGTAGCTGCCTTTTGGCAAGGAACTTTTATTCCTGAAATTAGCCGTTTTGGCATTTTTATAGGACTATTACCACTAATGCTGCAACAGTTTCCGCCCAAAAAGATGTGGCAGCAATTTGCCTTGACGGCAGCTTTAGTTTTCAGTATTTTTTGTAGCATTTCCTTATTACAGCAAAATCAATTAATGCCAGAGGAAACTATCTTGTGGCGACAAATAACTCAGCAAGAAATACCATCATCTTTATCAGTACAACGGTGGTTTCAACAAAAGCAAGCACAGCGAGAGATTGCTCAAGTGCTGTTTGACAAACTTCTACCCGGTCAAAAAGTACTGATGGATGATGCCGTTAATTTCCCAATTATTTATTTAATTAATGATGCCAGTCGTTTTATTTTGCCTTACCAAAATGAGTTTTTCTTGACTCTACAACAACCAGACCTCTTGACAGATTTTATCTTAGTTCCAGGGAGCGAAACTCGCGGCCACGAGCAAGATCGAATTTTGTCATACTGGCCGCAACTAGTTGAAACTACGCTGCCAGGATTTCAGGAGGTTTTTGGATCGTCACACTACAAGCTTTTGCAGCGCCTCAATCCATGAACCGTTATACTCGTCGTCAATATTTACAAGGATTATTTGCTACTTCCTTATTTTTAGCTTCATGCGAAAAAAAATTGTTGCATCCCGAATCATCACTAGCTAAAGCAACGACTTTTAGCCGATGGAAATTGGGGATGGGAGCAGACCCTGCTAGACTACTTGGGGAAGTGCAAAACACTCCAGCCGTCAAAGAACTAGTTCGAGCTTGGTCGCCTGACTTCCTTGCAGGTTGGCTTAACAGTTTTGACCACAAAAAAGGAGATTTGAGTTTCTGGCGAGAATGGCACAAGCGGGGTTTATTATCAGCTTGGTTTTCCCTCGGTTACAGCCTGCAAGTGATTACTTGGGAAGATGACACAAATCTACCTACAGGAGATTACCATATTTCGCCGCAGTACTTGGAAGATTTGGAAGAATTAGCCGGATACGTTCGCAAGGCTAATCCTAAAGGCAAGGAAACCTACTGGACGTTGGCAACAGAATTTTCCTATTGGCGTGTACCAGCCGATACTTACAATAGCACAACTGCTAAGTATTACGATGCTCTGATGCAAAATTTAATCCGGGCAAGATCTGTAATCAAACGTCAATTGCCCAATGCATGGGTAGCGCCAAGTTGGGGAGGTTGGATTGTTACTTTCGATAGTCCCTCACAGCAAAGTGGTATGAGTATGATTCCGCCCTTTGCTCCAATGTTGCGGCAGATGGATGGAATTTCTTTTCAATCGATGCGACCGAGACCAGCGGGTGAGTATAATTCCGAACTCAAGCGTGCAGATCCGGGTAATCCAGAACAAATTTATCAATGTTGTCAAGTCTTCTCGAAATACAAAAAATCGTTGATGGTTTCCCACTATGAACCTTCAATCAAGCAATATCACCCTAATGGTGGTCGTGCCGATACGGTGACTCGCGATCTAGTAATTATGACGCGACCAAACTGGATCAAAACAGTTTCTCAGTTGGGATTAGATAAGTTTTCTATTATGCACTATGGTCTGTACAAGGATAATCCCTATAATGCCCTAGATGCTGCCAAGACTTTTAAAGGCATTTTACAGGAGGGACAATGGGCTTTGGGGTAAAAAACCTGGTGCGGGCGATCACTTCTGCGGGACTGGGAGGACTACTATCAATTTGCTCAGCACTGCCCAGTTTAGCAGGAGGATTTACCCAACCTCAAGGCTTTAACTTTACTTCCTTGAGCTACAGTAACTTTGACACGGACACCTTCCACAAACAAGAAATTCAGTTTTATCTCGAACATGGTTTACAGGATAATTTGACTCTGATTTTTAAATCTCCTTATACCTGGTCGGAAAATGACGCTCGAAGAAACAACAGCGACAATCAAGGTTTTTCTCCCCAAGAATTAGGATTACGCTGGCGCTTTAACCGCGATCCTTATTGGGCTACATCTATTCAGGGAAATCTGATTGTACCTTTGGGTTATGACGCAAATGAAGACCCTTCCGGCGCAGGTAATCAAATTGTCGGGGTAGAACTGAGTTTACCAATCAGCCGGGGTTTCACAGTGGGCAAGGAACGCAATGGCTACGGAACTTTGGAAATCGGCTATCGAGATTACTTCGGCCCCGCCAGCGATGAATTAAGGTTAACAGGGGAACTCAGCGTTGATGTGGTGAGGCGATTGGCATTAGCAACTCAATTCTACGGCATCTATCGCTTGCAAGAATCAGGCAATGAGGACTTCTCTAAACTTGGTGGACAATTGCGTTGGGGGGCAAACGATAACTTAACTTTGAGTGTCGGCGGTTTCAAGAATTTAAATGAATATGGGGGTAGTTTTGAAGCCCAAATTTGGTATACCTTTGGTTCTCGTCGTCAAGAATCTCAGCCAGTTCCACCTCCTACAGAACCAGTATCACCTTAAAGGGTTGTGGGGTGATGGGTGATGGGGTGTGGGATAATTACGACTTACGACTTATTTCTGTTGCTTGCTCAATATTTTTCCTGACTGATGCAGCTGATTCGTGCAGTGCTGCTAGTTCTACATCAGTCAGTTTGAGTTCCAATATTTGCTCAATTCCCTGACTGCCTAAACGACAGGGAACGCCGATAAAAATATCTTCCAAACCATATTCACCTTGGAGATAAGCCGCTACTGGTAACAGCCGCGATTGATTGAGCAACATTGCTTCCACCATCAGGCAAGCAGAAGACGCAGGGGCATAATAAGCACCGCCTGTTTGGATCAGTTCCACAATTTCCGCCCCGCCGTGACGGGTTCGTTCTACCAAACGTTCGATTGTTAATCGATCCATTAGTTCTGTAATTGGAATTCCTCGAACGGTAGAGTAGCGGGGCAAAGGTACCATTAAATCCCCATGACTTCCGACTACCATAGCGTGGACATCACTAGTGAATACACCCAATTCCATTGCAATGAAGGTTTGAAATCGGGCAGAGTCTAATACTCCAGCCATACCCATGATACGATGACGATCGCCTTGTTGCTGTGCGTTTTGGCGTTGTGACTGGATAGCCTGCCAAGCTAAGTAAGTCATCACATCCAAGGGATTGGTGACGACAATGAGGATGGTATTGGGAGAATGGGCGATCGCGTTTACTGCTGCTTCCACCACAATCTTGGCATTTGTCTTAATTAGATCGTCCCGGCTCATACCTGGCTTGCGTGGTAGTCCGGCTGTAATTACTACTATGTCGGAATTTGCTGTATCAGCATAGTCATTCGTACCAATGAGCAAGCGATCGTGACTTTCAATTCCCCGTGCTTCCATCAAGTCCAGTGCCAAGCCTTGGGGCAATCCTGTCACTATATCTAGTAACACTACATCGGCAATATTTTTTTCAGCAATTCGCTGTGCCAGCGTGCTGCCAACTTTACCAGCACCAACGACTGTAACACGGGGGGAATGATACCCAGTTGAGGAAGCAGGGGTAGATGTCATAACTAAGGGTGCTTGGGCTAGGGGAAAATTATGAATTATGAAGGATGAAGTATGAAGTGGAGCGCTGGATGCGGAGGTTTCCTCCGCATAAAGAAGCGCGTTGAAGTATGAAGTAGTAGAGACGTAGCAGTGCTACGTCTGTGTAAAGTATCAAGTGTGAAGTGTGAAGTGAGATCGTCTGGTAGCCAGTAGAAATAATTACCCTTTAGCCTTTACTCTATATCTTCAGCCTGAGCGCCAACATCTGCGCGCCTGCGGCAACGCGATCTCCTTCATCCTTTATCCTTATTCTGACTTCCAACTTTTTATTTAAATGCTTCTAGCTGATCGACACGCAACCAAACGTTGGGAGTAGGTACTTGTCCGAAGACGACGAGGGCGTAGTCATCTTTAATATCTAAAACCTCCCCCTTGGTTTCAAAAAGATAGCTTGGGAAGCGAGAATCGCTAGCTTGTGCTTCTAGACTATTTTCCAACTTTTCGCGGACAGCGCGAACCATATCACCTTTTTTGACAGCCATAATTGCTTGATTTGACTTACTATTGCTACTTTTGCATTTTAAAACTCTTAAGCAGGAGAGCGAAACAAACATTAACTCATCCCTGCCATAAATGGAAAGGGACATCGTGTCATTTGTCCTTTGTTCTTTGTCATTTGTACGAATGGCTCGATCGGTCTTCGTTGTAAGCCGTAATTAGTAAGTAGAATATGGTTGTTGTAGAATTATTTTATTTATCATCTCTAAGATGTAAAAGCAATGGCTGATTACTTACGATTTAGGACTTACGGCTTACGACTTAGTTTGACACTGGGGGCAAAAGTGAGACGATCGCCCAGCTAATCTGAGGCGCTGAATCGGTGTTTCACAGACGCGACAAGGTTCGCCTGCCCGATTGTAAACCCACGCCACACCGCTATAATTACCATTAACGCCCTGCACGTTGAGGAAGTTACTAAAAGTTGTACCACCAACGGCAATACTTGCTTCTAGAACTTCGATAATTGCAGTTCGTAAGCGTGAGATTTGCTCTATCTGCAACTGCGTACAAAGTGTTTCTGGTCGAATTCCACTTTTAAACAGTGCTTCATCGGCATAAATGTTGCCTATTCCCGCTACTATTGACTGATCGAGCAAAGCACTTTTAATCGGACGACGGCAATTGCTCAATTTCTTGCCAAAATACTCGACCGAAAAATTTTGAGAAAACGGATCTACTCCCAGTTTTCCCAACCCAGTAATTACTGATTCAATTTTCTCTCCAGGTGGCACCCACCACATCTGTCCGAAGGTGCGCTGATCGACAAAGCGTAACTCCAATTCATTCTCAAAGAACAATCGCACTCGCGTATGTTTATGCAAGGGTTGGTTCTGATTTAACCATAATAGTTGACCAGTCATCCGCAGGTGTACGCCTAGCCAGCCAGCTTCATAGTGGCGACGTAGGAGTGGTGAGTGGTGAGTGGTGAGTAAATTCTGACTCCTGACTCCTGACTCCTGAATTCGAGAAAGTTCTGCCAATAAATATTTGCCGCGACGATACCAAGAGGCGATCGCAACTTTCTCTAAGCCACTAAGAAATTCTCCCACAGAAAAGGGGTAGGCAATGGTGCGACTTAGCAACACATCCCCACCCGTAATTTTCTGATTTAGGGTTAATTGATTTAAACCCCGCCGAACTGTTTCAACTTCAGGTAATTCAGGCACAACTTAACGTGAATCAGTCCCCTGGTTGCCACCGCCTTCTACAATTGGGCTATCACCCGCAGCCTCTTGTTGGGCGGCATCCTTGGTGTCGTTTAATACTCCCTGACCTGTCCGGCGAACGCGCTCGTCAGTGGGAGTGTTTTTGGCTCCGGCACCAGCAAGCACAGTCTTTTTCTCTTTCTGTGGCGCTTTTTCTACCTCTACCAGTTCGTACTCAGCAAAGTTATTGGTGTTGACACCAGCATAGTTCAGCTTTTCAAAGCGGACAATCACTGGGTAGCGAATGCCGCTTTTGTCCACAGAAGCAACGATTCCTGTATCTTGAAACCAGTAAGACTCTTTTCTGAGAATCCGTACTTTGGAACCACGTTCAACCATGTCTATCTTCCCTTTGGGTTGTTATTATTTGCCAATAGATGAGGCTAATAGCTTTCACTCTAC
>DATNQH010000131.1:0-22472 GCA_036704105.1 Leptolyngbyaceae cyanobacterium
TTAACAATGTATGAGATCGCCTTAACCAGCCTAAAGTAGTATTTCTTGAGACAAATAATCTGTAACACTTTAAAAGGGATCCCGTAGTGATGCGAAATTTAATCCCCTAGTTCCCCCCTAGTTCCCCATCTCACGAGAAACCCCTATTATTTACTCTCCTAAAATGAAAAAAATGTCATAAAAAGGATGAAGGGTAGCTCTGCTTCAATCCGTGTTAAGTATTACTTCAGTTTATTAAGCCCAGCTTAGTAAATAGTAGGGGGATTATCAACATACAATAATGTGCTTAGACAAAAATTGCACATATTGTTAGATTTTGTATACTAAGGAGCGATCGCGCTTTAAGGTAAAATTCAAGAAGTTACTTGCTGTTGCTAGCTTACTATATTATTTCGTACAGAAGAAAAAGAATCAGTAACCAAGCAAAGCAATTACGAGCCAATTCATTACAAGCGCCGTTATCGCCGCTTGGGGAATGCCTCGTCGTAGAAACAACACTTTTAATTTTTAATTGCAGCAGTTGCAGAAGTGTTGTAGTTCCTAAAACTTTGTAATTCTACGACTACCCCAAAATCAATGATAGATTTACAACGTCGCTTTGATATGAGCGATCGCCTTGATTTAAGACAGCCTTTAGTTTTGGCTGTGGATGATAATGAAGATAACTTGCAGTTACTGTCTGAATTACTGCTGCTATGCCAATGTTCGGTTATTACTGCTACTAATGGTGCAACCACAATATTGAAAGCGAAAAATTCTCAACCCAATCTAATTTTATTAGATATGATGTTGCCAGACATTAGTGGCATAGAAGTTGCTAATTGTCTGAAGCTAGATTCTCAAACTAAAAGTATCCCGATTGTTGCTGTCACGGCTATGGCAAGACTAGAAGACTTGGATCGCTTTGTATTGGCGGGGTGCGTAGAGTGCGTGACAAAACCTTACAACATTGATGATTTAGAAGCAATTATACGTAAATACATCTTGGCCGACAAATTAATGCAATAGGATTGCATGATTCATTCTTGTTGTTTTATCAGAAAGTTTGAAGGTTTGAAGGTTGAAAAGTTCGGGTATTTGTCCGCGTAGCTTTCATTCTTCGCTGAAGGTTAAGTTGGTGGGTTTCAAGGTTTCAACATTTATCCCTTGACAACTTGCCAACTTTCTAATTTAACTTAACAACGTTCCAACGTTTCAAAGTTTCAAATTCAAATGATGAATCTATTTTTATTGGTACTTTTATTATGAGGATGTTAGATAGTTGGGTGTTAGGTATTAGAGATATTTTGGATAGTTTATCAATCTAAAATCCAAAAACTAAAATCTAAAATGAATTACCCAAGACTCAAATTCTAAGATCCAGCAATTTGCCTCTGTTATAGATTGCGGATTTGCGGAGGATTAGCTAAAATTACCACTGTAGCAGTACGACCTGTTTCTAATTTTGCGTTGGTTAATAGGTCAACAACGCTTACTCCAACTATTTCCTCAATCAGTTCTTTTAACTGAGGCTGAAGTACATCATCTAACTCTGCTCTTACTTTTTCTGCCAATTCTGCTTGTCCGTTATTTACGAGAAGTTGTTCTGGTTGAGTAATAGAATCCTCCAGAATGATCGCAAGTTTTTCATCAAAAAGTTGACAAGTGACACGACTCGGTTGATGCTCAAGTTGATTGCGATACAAAGCTTGAATTCGCTGTGAGAGGGTTCGTTCTAGTTGTCCGCGTGTAGGATAGGATGAATCCATAGTTTAAGCAAAAAACATCTATCTATTGATAGATGATATGAAAAAACAGGATAAAAAAGCAAAATTATGGCAAAATTCCATCTTCAGGAGGAACTTAAGCAAAATAATTTAGGTTATGTTATTTACACTTGCTTTGGCGGGTATATGAGAATTTTATAAGTTTCAGGATTGGGATTGACAGCAAGTTCTACAGCTGCTGATAAGTGTTGTAGAGGTATGCGATCGCTAATCAAAGCTGTTACATCAATGCGGCGATTAAACACAATATCAGCAGCGAGAGTTTGAAGGCGATAAGATGAACTATAGCTGCCCATTAAATCAATTTCACGCCGATAAAGAGTATTGGGGTTAATCGGAATTTCTACCTGATCAGGAAACTCGGCAAAAAAGAGAATTTTACCGCCTTTACGAGTACAATCGAGGGCTTGGAAAAAAGCTTTTTCACTCGGAACGGCAAGAAGAGTAGTATCAACTCCCATGCCATCTGTAAGTGCATGAATTTTTGTTTGTAAATTGGAATCGCGGGCATCAAAAGCCGCTTCCGCCCCCACTTGCATAGCTTTTTCAATCCGAGAAGGCAGCAAATCGGTAACTATTGCTTTAGCACCAAAGTATTTTACCAACATCACAAACATTAACCCAATTGGCCCAGCTCCAGTAATTAGAACTGTTTGCCCCGGTGCAATTTGGGCTTTTTTGACAGCCTTGAGACAGCAATTAGTCGGTTCGACAAAACTAGCCTCCTCAAAGCTAACACCATCCGGGATCGGAATTAACCCACCGTTGCGGACAATATGACCTGGAACTTTGACATACTCGGCAAAGCCGCCGCCACTGGGATTAAAACCCGCCGTTGTCGAGATATTTTTGTAGACATCGCACATGGAGAAGTTGTCGTTGAGACAGTAGCCACAGCGCATACAAGGAATGTGGTGCATCACAACTACCCTTTGCCCCACTTGCCAAGCAGTTACTTGTTCTCCCACCGCCGCAATTACTCCAGCTGTCTCATGCCCGAAGATGCGCGGCGGTTCGTAAAGGGGATAACGTATCTTTTTGATATCCGACTGGCACAAACCTACTACCTCTACTTGCACCAGAACTTCATCTACAGAGGCAAGTGTCGGAATTGGTAATTCTTCGTAACAGAGTTGATTGACACCTCGAAATACCTGTGCTTTCATGACTTGTGTTGTTGATTGCCTGCAATTTTAGACTTTATCAGGAGTCAGGAAAAGGTTGAAGGCTCAAAGCTGAAGGTTGAAGTTTTATATCTTGTTACGAGTAACATTATCGCTGCTGATTTCTGCATTAATAGATAAATGTATAAATGTATTTTTGCTCGAAGAGCATTATATTGAAGAGGCAGTTGCTGAGCAATTGTCCGGTGTTTCATTGAGTGGAAGCTATACTGCATCTGCACTGGGGCTGCGATCGCTTGATAAAAAATTGAGGTTGTTGCCAATAAAAGTAGCGAGTTAAAGGCAAGATTATCTTTCCACAAAGATGACGATATATTAGCAAAAGCTTATGCAATTTTGACAATGCTAGGTGAAATCGTTAAAGGGCAATATCAGGTAGTGCAAATACTCAGTAGCAGCAGCTACTGTCAAACCTACTTAGCACATGACATTAGCCAAAATCAGCCAACTCCTTGTATCATTAAACACTTATTGCCAGCGAGTACTCAGACAAGCTCAATGTCGAGTCTGCGACGCTTGTTTACTAGAGAAGTTGCTGCCCTAGAAAAACTCGGCACGTATTCGCAAGTGCCACAGCTATTAGACTATTTTGAAGAGAACCAGCAGTTTTATTTAGTCCAAGAATACATTGCTGGACAGGCGTTGAGTGCAATTTTGTTACCTGGGGTGCGGTGGCAAGAAAATCAAGTTATCGAGTTATTATATGATGTCTTATCGATTCTGGAAGTAGTTCACGCACATGGATTGATTCATCGAGACATCAAACCAAGTAACTTAATTCACCGCGAACGCGATGCGCAACTAGTGTTGATAGATTTTGGTAGCGTTAAGCAAGCCTGGACACAAGTAGTCACATCCTACGGACAAACTAATGCTAATTATGCGATCGGGATTCCGGCAACAGTAGCGATCGGTACGCCCGGATATATGCCCAGCGAACAAAGTCGCGGCCGTCCCCGTCCGAGTAGCGATATTTATGCTTTGGGGATGGTGGCGATCCAAGCACTAACTGGGGTGCATCCAACATTGTTATTAGAAGACTCAGAGACTGGGGAAGTGATTTGGCAACACTTGGGAGTAGTGAGTCAGGAGTTGGGAGCAATTATCAATCAAATGGTACGCTATCACTTCAGCGATCGCTACTCCAGTGCAACAGAAGTGTTAGCAGTGCTGCAACCATTAGTAGTAAAATACGCCCCTCACAAACTGAAGGTGCCAGTAGTTAGTACCGCCAAAACTAATTCGTCTAAGTCAGTTCCAGGGGTAAAGACACAGACTAGCAAGACTAGCAAACGTGCAAATAACATGGCGTTGTGGCTAGGGATGGCAATTGGTCTGATTTCTGCTTTGGGGCTGATATTAGGTACTTACTATTTTTTCCGGCGGGATAATTCTGTGCCGCCTGCCTCCCAATCCCAAGCCCTAGAGACATCTTCGGCTTATGCCAAGCTGTCTGTTGCCGAAACGTTGACCGCACATACTGACACAGTGTGGACTGTGGCAATTAGCCGGGACGGACAGACTTTGGTTAGTGGAAGTGCAGATAATACTATCAAGGTGTGGAATCTTAAAACTAGACAACTGAATCAAACATTAACAGGGCATACTGATACCGTGCGCTCAGTTGCTATTAGTCCCGATGGAGAAATCCTAGCAAGTGGTAGTGGGGACAAGACAATCAAGGTATGGAATTTATACACTGGTAAGCTGGTGGGTACCCTGAGCGGGCATTCTGGGCCAATTTGGTCTGTTGCCATCAGCCGTGATGGACGCACCCTAGTAAGCGGTGGTGAGGATGGAAAGGTTAACATCTGGAATTTGCAGACTGGGGAATTACGTCAAACTCTGCCGGGGAATTCTGGTAAAGTTTTCTTTGTCGCTCTTAGTCGTGATGGGCAAACTTGTGCTGCTGCTGGTAGTGATCGGTCGATTAAGATTTGGAATTGGCAGACTGGAAAACTGCTGCATCAGCTAAAGGGGCATAGTGACGCAGTTAGATCGGTGGTATTCAGTCCTGATGGGCAGAAGCTAGCTAGTGCTAGTTGGGACAAGACGATTAAGATTTGGAATTGGCAGACAGGGGAAGAACTCGGTACACTCAAGGGGCATAGCGCTAACGCGATCGCTGTTGCCTTTTTCAGTGATGGCAAAACCCTTGCTAGTGCCAGTAACGATCAAACGATCAAAATTTGGGACGTGCAGACAAAAAAATTACTCCGCACTTTGACAGATCATAAAGATTGGGTTTTAGCGATCGCAACTAGTCCAGTAGATCGGACTTTGGTTAGTAGTAGCAAGGACAAAACGATCAAGATTTGGCAGTAAGTTAGGGGATAGGGGTAAGAGGTAAGGGGCGAGTGGCGACGAAGGAGTGGCGAGTGGTGAGTGGTGAGTACAATTAATTGCGAATTGCGTTCACGAAGTGTAGCGTCAGCGTCTATTGCGAATTGTGAATTGATTACTGATGTCTTAGTTGTGGGTGGCGGTACTGGCGGTACAGCAGCGGCTATCCAAGCTGCCCGCCAGGGGGCTAAGACTATACTTGTGAGTGAATTTCCCTGGCTGGGAGGAATGCTGACATCAGCAGGGGTGTCTGCGCCTGATGGTAATGAATTGGTTGCCTTTCAAACTGGAATGTGGGGGGCATTTTTACGGGAATTGCAGCATCGCCAGGTGGGAGGATTAGATAATAGTTGGGTCAGCTTTTTTAGCTTCGATCCACGTTTGGGAGCGCAGATATTCGCAGATTGGGTGAAAGAATTGTCTTGCTTGCAGTGGATTGCAGGACTTGTACCGCAAGCAGTTTTACGAGTTGGCGATCGCATCACTGGTGTGAAGTTTGCCGATTTTACAGTCACAGCCAAAATTACTCTAGACGCTACAGAACAAGGTGACTTACTCGCTTTGGCGGAAGTACCTCACCGTTGGGGTTGGGAATGGCAATCCCAATCGGGAGAACCAAGCGCGCCCACAGAGCCTAATTCACTTACAGAAAAATACCCAGTGCAAGCGCCTACTTGGGTGGTAATAATGCAAGATTTCGGTGATGCGATCGCGCCGGAAATCCCTGCACCACCCCAAGAAGATTCAGATCAATTTGTCGGTGCTTGGGATGGCTATACAGCAGAGCAATTCTTGAACTACGGGCGCTTACCAGGGGGTTTATACATGATTAATTGGCCCCAATGTGGTAATGACTACGGTGAAGGTTTGGGGCGTTTAATTGCATCCCAGGAAGCCAGGTATGAGTTTCTTCAGCAAGCCTTTTGGCATACGCAAAGTTTCGCCCGCTTTATCCAAGCTCAGCTAGGTCGTCGCTACGGTTTAGCAGAAGGTATATTTCCCATAATAAGTGGTAAGAAACAAGAAGTAAGCACTCAGCAGTTAACCGACAACCCAAACCATTCATCATTTGCCCTACATCCCTACTACCGAGAAAGTCGTCGTGTAGTGGGAGTAACAACGGTGCGGGAACAAGATATTTTACCACTTGCAGGAGGTAGAGTAGCCCCACTACCAGTAGATGCAGCCGGGCGAGTGACTGGAATTGCGATCGGTAACTACGCCAACGATCATCATTATCCGGGAATCAATTTTCAAGTGCGATCAAAATCCATCCGCTGGGGAGGACGTTGGACTGGAACACCGTTTACGCTTCCCTATGGCTGTCTGATTCCTGCTGCTGTAGATGGCTTATTAGTGTGTGAAAAAAATATTTCAGTCTCTCATATTGCCAATGGTGCTACAAGATTGCAACCTGTGGTTATGGGTATCGGACAAGCTGCAGGAATGGCGGCGGCGCTGTGTGTGGCTAAGGGTTGTCAACCAAGAGACTTATCCGTACGGGATTTGCAGTCGGCTTTGTTGCAAGACGATCGCTTTCCCACCGCAATTATTCCTTTGTTTAATTTACCAGGCGATTGCTCCGAATGGCTGCACTGGCAACACTATTATTTAAACCACCCAGAAGCTTATCCTCCTAGTGGGAATTGTCCTAACAAGAGAGCAGGGGGAGCTGAGAAAGCTGAGGGAGCTGAGGAAGAAAAAGCCGCTAGCCCCTTCTCTGGCATTTTTCACCGCCGTGACGAACAGGATTACAGCCTGAGCGTGACTGAACCTATCCAAGTGCAAGGAGAATGGACGTTAGTTACCTTGCGATCGCACGTTGATGAACAACTGCAAACGTATCCTCACCAGCAGCCCATTACAGTCTCTGGTCGGTTGAATCATGCGGGTAAGTGGTTGTTAGTGGAACAGATTGTCACCCAGCAGTAATCATGCTTGAGGCTGACAAAAATTTTAGTTCCTAAAATCCGTAAACCTACAACTTCAAATTGAAGCTTAATTGTGGCTGGGCAAAAGAGAACGCACTAGTTTTTTCCGAAAAATTAAACTTTTAGTTGGGACAGGCAACACTTATGGCTGAAAGTCCTTGTCTGCGCATTCTTCATATCTCCGATTTGCATTTCACTCCATCGATTCGTCGAGAAGAGGTCTGGGGTGAACGAATCGTCCCCAAAGAGATGTTAGCAGAGGACATAGTACAAAAGTTTATTCAAGATTTCAAAAGATTTCTAGAACAATTTTCAGAAGATTTATGGCCTAAAATTGTTATTGTTTCTGGAGATTTGGTTGAAACCGGGGGTCATATTCCTGGGGAGTTTGAAAGAGCAAAAAACTTTCTTTCTGATCTGGCGACCGCGCTCAAACTTCCCGATAAGAAAAGAATCTTTGTTGTTCCCGGAAATCATGACGTTAATTGGTATAAGGGAGTAAATCTAAAGGATAGATTTGCAGATTATTTCAACGCCGTACAAGAATTTTCTTCCCCAGAGTTAACTGAAACAGGCTTAACTATCTACCACCAAGATTTGAGTAATCTTGTCCACAATATTTCCTTAGAAATTACACTTTTCATTTCCCCAACATATAGCGGAGTTCCAGATCCAACGGTTGAAGAAATTCAGCATCGAGTCCGCGAACTTCAAGAAGGGATAGATGAAAAGGAAATATTAAAAGATTTTAGGTTATTAGATATTGCTGCCATTGGTGCAGATCAACGTACCCAAATTCAGCCTCCAAACAATGGTGACAACCCAATTAGAATTGCAGTGCTTCATCACCATTTATTACCTGATAATCAATTAGAAGTTTCGCAATTTGAATCAGTAGTTGATGCAGGTAGAATGCTTGACGTACTGATGGCAAATAATTACGATCTCGTTTTAACAGGACATAAACACAATCGTCGTTTAGTTCAACTGAGAAATAAAGAGAGAAAAGGAGCAATTGATGTTTATACTGCTCCTAGTTTGTTTAAAGATGAAGGACGTGGTTTTACAATAATTGACGTTCACGGTACGGCAAGTTCGTATTACGCTACTTTAAATTACTTTGATTTAAACTGTCATCCGAAATTACCACCTCAGCCCCTCGGTAGAGACAGTAGAATACTTCCTCAAGTATCTGAAGTTTGTGCAGATATTTCACCAATAGAACAGGAAGAAATATTATTGCCTGTTTTAGCATCAGTTAGAGATTATACAAATATAGTTCGAGAAATTGCATTTGAAAGTTTCTTTAGAGGAATTTGGGAACAAGTTTCAGAAGACCTTAGCAATGTTGGGCATAAACGCTTAGTTTTTCGTTCTCCAAGAATTTGGGAACAGTGGAAAAATTTAGTTCAGCTAGCACAAAATCGAAATGAAGAAATTAAACTAGCTAGCAAAAATGACCTTGATTTCTGGCGATCAGCAAAAAGACCACTTTCTGAAGCAGCTAAGTATTCTGAAGCTTTAAGACAATTTCAGGGCAATAAAGTGAGAATCCTGGTTTTAGATGGAGTTTATCTTACTAATGAGGAAGAAATTTTGAAATGTATAGAAGTTGTTCAAGACATGATTCAACAAAATTTTCAAGTAGCATTGGTTCCCGTGAAGAATACTACAAATGATGTCATGCAAGACTTTGGACTTATTGGAGATTTTGCTCTAAGCATTTTTGAGGGACGAGAAGATTTCACCAGGTCTTTGAGAGAGAGCTTTAATGAGGATGATTTGAGGAAAGCTCGACGTGATTGGCAAACTTTATGGGAAAGCCGAGCTTGGGATTCAAATGGTACTGAGGAACTGAAAGATTTTTTTGAGCGGTATACATATTAGATCTTAAACATTGCTAAGTATATTATTCGAGCTATAAGATTCTATGTCTACATCATTAACGCCTGAATCTGAGTCTGCATTAACTAATTTTGATTTGGAACTACTCAAGGAAGAGTACTTTTTTTTGCAAAATGCAATTGAAGACTATAACAAACAAATTTGGGCGATTAAAGCATTGGGAATTACAGGTACTGGAGCTGTTATTGCTTTGGGATTAAAGCAAAATTTAAGTACGTTTGCTTTAATTGGTTGCTCAATTCCGCTGTTTTTTTGGACTTTGGAAAGTCAATGGAAACACTTTCAACGTGGTTTTTATCCGCGTGTAGTAGAAATTGAGCGCATATTTGCACAAAATAAATTACTCGGCCCGGCTATCTACGGGGGATGGTGTAATTCTTTCAAACGCAATGTAACTTCTAAGCGAAAAGGTTACATATGGGATGGGCTATTTAATCCTAGTGTGTTTGTTAGCTATTTACTGGAGATTGCTTTTCTCTTAATACTGTCCCTGCTTAAGCTGCCTCAAAGTTAAAATTAGCCTCTATACCAATACCATGTTAAAGCTATCAAGATGGCAGCGATCGCACCAATTAATGTATTCAAAAAATTCACCACTTCATTTGTCAGCCAATTGAACTTAGTTTGCAGCGTTGCACCAATTACACTTTCTAAATTAGTAGCAATAAAAGCTGCAACTACACAAATTACTGCTCCTGTCAAGTCAATTAAACCTACTCCCCAGCCTACTAAAGCTTGGGCAACTGAGGCAACAATTCCAGCTAGCGTCCCCTCCAGACTCACAGCGCCTTCTGTACCGCGCGGCACTGGTTGCAGAGTAGTAATCAAAAATGTTCGCTTGCCGTAAGCCTTGCCAACTTCGCTAGCGCTGGTATCAGAAAGCTTGGTGCAAAAACTTGCTACAAAGCCCAATAACAGCAAAGATGTAATTAATTCTGTTTGTGCATTCAACGCCCTCGCCACCAAAATTCCCAAAGCACATAGAGTCCCCGTTAGAGCCGAACCCCAAACATTTTCCGGACCCCTAGCTCCGGAGCGTTTTTCAGCAATTCCCGCCGCTTCTTTCTGCGCCATACCAATGCGCGTGACAGCAGAGCCAACGAGAAAATAGAACAGCACTACTAAATATCCCTGCCAGCCTAAGCTAACCCAAAGAATTACACCAAGTAACCAGCTATGCAATAGCCCTGCTGGGGTAAGGAGCTTTTTGGGAGCCACCCACCCTACAGCTAATAAAACCGTGTTCAACACAACAGCAATCAGCCAAGGATTCAGAAATGATGAATGATGAATGATGAATGATGAATCAAGAAACATTTTGGGTTTGCCCGATATCAATAAAGTTTGTTTTTACCAAAGAATTTTGCTTGTATAGCTACGACTGAATATATATGAACCAAACCATATTTCATCTTGCCTTTCCCGTCACCGACATAGCGCAAACAAAAACATTCTATGTTGATGGCTTGGGTTGTATTGCTGGACGTGAAACTCATCATGCCCTGATTTTAGATCTGTATGGTCATCAACTAGTAGCTCACATTACCAAAGAACCCCTTAGTCCTCAACGAGGCATCTATCCCAGACACTTCGGCTTAATTTTTACCGTTGAAAGTGACTGGGAAAGTTTACTGGCAAAAGCGCAACAGCGACAACTGCTGTTCAGAGAGGAACCTAAGTACCGCTTTGTCGGTTCACCTCTTGAGCATTGCACCTTCTTTTTAGAAGATCCGTTTTATAATTTGATGGAGTTTAAGTATTATCGTCACGCTGAGGCGATTTTTGGTAATAAACAATATGCGTCCATCGGTGACTCGCGGTAGTATTCCCCAGCTACCAAAATAAGTCGTAAGTTGTAAGTAAAACGCCGTAGTTTTGAGATATCAAAAGCTGCAACTTGCACGAAAATGGGTCGCATTTTTTCTTTACTTACAGCTTAGCTTGATTGGGGATTTGGAGGGAGGTAAGGACAACAAAGAATTATTCTGTCTGTTTTGCTGTGGTTTAGGTTTCTTCTTGTTGACTGAATAGGTGTCAGTACGAGATCTAAGCTGAGCGAGTAAAATCTAGCTAAGGTTGAACAAATATGCTATCGAGCAACTAGGGTGCATTCTTCTCCATGTCACTTTCCGAACCTTTACAGCAGTTGAACAAGGATCTGATGGCTCTAAGAGACCACTACCAAGCTATCCTGACTGAAGCCGAACACAAAGCTAATTTAACACTTGAGCAACTAAAGCACGTAGATGCGCTCATTGTTGATCGCTTCGGAGATTCTCAGCAGTTTGTCCCCAGTTTAATCGCATTGCGATCGCACCTTCAAACAATATTGGTGCAGCATCAGCAACAAGCAGTTCACGCCAGAGAACAGCTAACTCACGTTCATGCTCTACTGGCAGATCGACTAGTGCTGCAATCTCAGCAACCTATCTCTATTCCCGCAGCCACCTATGTGGAGCAACAGCAATTAGCGCCAAGCGATGCAGTAGAGATGGAAACACAGGAACCACCTTTGCATTCACCGCAGGTGGAAGAAAACACACCAGAAGCAGCAGATCCAGATTTAGTTGAAGACTTACAAGCCTCTTCTTCTGCGATCGACGTTGAGGAATCTAGCCAGGTTTTTTCCTCTACCAAAACACAAATGCTGCCTCAGTACGATCACCTGAGCAAAATCCAAGCGGTGGAAAGGCTGCTGCGGGAAAATGCAGGTAGCATTTTGCACGTTGACTACATCATCCGCGCTTTGTATGGCGAGTTAGATGCTCTTGCTATCAAAGCTGAAAAGCCCCGGATGTATGACACCCTGACTCAAGGCACTAAAAAAGGACTGTGGGTGAAAGTGCCAGATGTTGCCAGTTGCTATACATATGATCTGAAGCTGGTGCAGCCAAACTCATCTAGCAAAAACAATAACTCAGTTCGCACCCCCAGCCGTCGCACTTCACCCCCTAGAGGCAAGCAACAAGAGCAAACTTTGCCTAATTATCAACATCTCAATTTCACTGCAGCGGTTGAGACAGTGGTGAATAAGTATGCTGGGGAAATTTTGACCACCGAGAGAATCGCCAAAGAATTATATGGCGAAATAAGTGGACCCGAATTAACCCAAGCCAAAGATAAAATTGGCAAAACTCTGTGGAGTGGCACGAGACAGGGACGATGGCAGCACGTACCTGGAAAACTCGGATGCTATACGCTGGATTTGTCAAGCGTCAAGAGGTGAGAAGTCAGAGGTCACAGGTTAGAGGTTTGAACAAATGACAAATGACAAATGACAAATCACACTTTTTCTAGACGAGACAGTCTTTGCTCATGTCCATTCTGGGCATAGCACTCTGCTATAATTTGTTGATACACTGCTTCGTATCCATCAGTCATGGTTGCTACACTGAAGCGTGAGAGTACGTCTTGGCGGCAAGCATAGCGATTTAATTTTGCTGCTGGCTCAATTGCAGCTACTGCCTCTTCCAGGTTGTTACATAAAAAGCCTGTCTTACCATGAACAATAACTTCGGGTGTAGCTCCCATGTTCATGGCAACGACAGGCGTACCTGTCGCCATTGACTCAATCATAACTAGCCCAAACGGTTCGCGCCAGCAAATTGGAAATAAGGTGGCGATCGCACCTCCTAGCAGTTGATTCTTTTGCGCATGATTAGTTTCGCCTAAATATTCAATCTGCTTATTATCAATGTGAGGCTCGATTTCCTGCTTAAAATATGCTGTATTTATCAGATCTAACTTACCCGCTATCTTCAAACGGTAGCCCAAGCGTTTAGCAATAGCGATCGCCAAATGTGTCCCTTTATCTGGTGATATCCGACCCAAAAAAGCCAAGTAGGGAGGGTCTTGCGGAGTTGCTCGAAACTCGTAAACACTGGGATCGATACCGTTATATACTGTTGCTACATAGTTCAAGTTCAGCCTCGGTTCCCGTTGGGCATCAGAAATGCTAACGTATGGCTGGCGGTAAGCATGAGCAAAAACTTTCTCGTTGTCTGGAGTAAAAGGATTGTGTAGCGTATGTACGGTGGGTGTTTTAACTAAACTGGCATAGGGTAAAGCACCATAGCCGACATGAGAGTGAATGATATCAAACTCCTGCGCTCGTTCGTATACGCGAAATAATTGCAGCGTTTCGTAAACACTATATTCCTTTACTTTAGGGTCTCGACGTATAGCTTGTGGGTAAACAGACTCTAGCTTAGCCAGAGTAACAGAATCACCAGACGCAAACAAAGTTACTTCATGACCCCGGCGGACAAGTTCATCACACAGTAAACTCACAACTAGTTCAATACCACCATAAGTAGGTGGTGGTACTGCCTCCCACAACGGGGCAACTTGAGCAATTCGCATCACTCACCGCCTTGCTAAATATTAGACTAAAGAATGATAAGAGGTTCTTATAACTAGCTTCTAGTTTCAGCCTAGCTCTACTAACTTGTTTGCTCCTGGTACTGAAGATACAAATTACTTTTACTTTAGTCTACTAAAGAGAATACCAGAATAATTCGTAATTCCTAATTAACTTAAAGTTAGAAATTTACCAAGCTCTATTCTGCCGCGTAAACGAGATTTATTTTATATTAAAACTTTTTTTTGTCAAGGTGGTTTATACTGAAATTAATATTTACCTGTTAGGTTTTTCAAATGCAAGCTCTATTAACGGAGCCAATCCAAGTGCTGACTGACCTGATAACAGGTTACAGTCAACGGCAGATAGCCATAGGCATTAGGCAATCCATGACGAGCAAGCATAATTGCCCTTGTTGCTCGAATACACTACTTCGTCACATTCGATTAGGGGGACTGTACTGGCGTTGTAGCAAATGTTACCAGGAAATGCCTGTCTAGAAATCATTGCCGGGTCCAAGGTATTGGCTTTGGGCGAACGTTTTGTAAGAGAAATGCTGTAGTAACGCCAGCCTAGGAACTAGTCCAAAGTAGGTACGCGACAAAGGTAAAAGCTCAAAGGCTTGCTATTCATCGCTTTGGGTCATGCGATCGCCCAAGCGTTTTTGCCACTCTAGTTTTTTTTCGATTCAAGGTGAATCTAATTATGCTTAATAGTCCTTTGCGTGAAGAACCTCGTGAGCAGCGAGCCGTTGTAATTCGTTCAACTAATGAGTTTGTTCTTTTGGAATGGCTAAGGTCAAGTGGTCGCCTAATAGAGCGCGAAATTCAAGAATCTGAGCATCTAAATCAAATAGATGAAATCTCAGAGATGATAGAAGTTGATGATATCACTTACGGGCTTGACGATGACGAAACTGATAGCGATTTAGACGACTAAGGCGACATCCGCGATCGCCGCGCAATTCGTCCCATCCTTCGTGGCGTAATGGCTGCACCGCTCAGTCTGCAAATGATTGTAACTAGCAAGCATTGTCTAACGCTTAGGGGGACTTGAGGATCTCACAGCAGGTGAATTGCTGACTCGTTCGTTAAGTTCTCGCAGTTGTTGATTTAGTTCTTGCTGTCGTTTAATTAAAGCTTCAAACTCTGCTTTTGTTGCGGGGTTTGAGCGGTTGGTACGAATCAGCCCTTCGACTCCTTTCAAGCAAGTATCCAATCCAGATGCAAACTCATACCGAGTGACAGGGCGATTGCCAGAGAAAGTACCGTTGGGATATCCAGACAGGCAACGGGATTGAGTATTGCTATTGCTTGGCACAAGAGGCGTTTATGCTACCATCCTGACTGGGTAGGAGGTAGTTGCTGCTAGGACTTACGCATTGACAGGAAATGGACTATGTGCATTCAAGCCCACCTGTTGTTTAAGGTGTTCCAGAATGAAGCCACGAGCAACCTGAAGAGATAAATTTCTTTGGAGTTCGTACCCATTTTCAATTAACTCTTCCGTTCGCATTAACTCTAATTGAGTAAACGCACGGATAGCACTAAAAAAATGAGTTTTTATTACCTCAGTTGTTCTGACCCTTACGGGTTCGCCAGTCGCTACAACGGGGGGAACAGGGGCAACGCGCTGGCTCACCATAAACTGTTCAATTCCACATACCTGTTTAATGGCTCTGTGGTAACATTCAATCCCCCAATGAATTGAATGTAATGCCTTAAATTCAACCCTAGTAATTGCAATTAGTGCATCTTCTTCTGCTTCTGGTAAAAATATGATATAGTATCTTGGCTCTCCGTTTTTGAAGACTTTTTGAAATACTTTCACTTTCCCAAAACTTTTGAGATGCACTGGTTGAGCCTTCTTCGGGTATTTCTAGATTTTGGACTTGGGTATAATATCGACCATTGATGGAACATGAGCGGTTTTTAGCTATGCCCATAAAAAGCCCATTACCCTTATCTCTAATAAATCTTAGGTTTTCGCGGCTTGAATACCAAGCGTCTGTAGTCACAGTATAAGGTTGCATTCCCCAAGCCAAAACTTCTGTAATCATTTCTCTTAAATAATCATTTTTAGTTTTACCTTCCAGTTTGTTGTAGATGCATAAGGTACAGGTACAGATTTACCCGATGGGTCGGTGTAGTACAATGTTATTAACTGAATACCCTTGACTACACGATGATGTTTTCCTGACCAAAAATAACCGATTAATTCTGTTAAATTTGGGTCACTATAAGGCTTGTCAATTACTGTATCATCGTAACTTATGTTCCACCGCTCAAATTGATATGTGGTCTTAACTCGATAAATAAATCCTTGGGTTCATACTGCTCCCGTAACAAAAATCTATTGACACGCTTCATGAGATAAATCTTCCAGAATTCTTGCCAAACGTGCACATCCTGGGTATGCGCGATTCTGCCAGGAGAAGTAGAGTGTAAGTGTTCAAGTCACACTTTGCTGTTGATGGCTTAGTAGTAGCTCTGATAATCCCAACCCCAGATAGAGCAACATAGGTATTATCCGTTTTTTGCAGCCTCTAAGGATTAGCGATCGCATCTGTCTTTCTTGATTACTTCTAATGCATAGCTTGCACTCCTTGTCAATGCATAAGTCCTAAAAAAATCTCTGATGTTGTTGGAGAAACGGTTTCAGCCATTGCGTGGCGGCTGGTGACAGCTTCGCTACTTTCCCTATCAAGGAAGCTTGACTAGCTAACGATGTCAACCTCCTCAATGGTGGGCGGCTAGGCAAAAAGCTCGGAAGTCTTTTCCATCAGCGCGGTGCCTTCAATTCATGGGCAGGCAGCCTGCAGGCGAGCCAATCAGGCTTACAGCATGGGAAGCACGCGGGGACGAGATCCGGTCGGGAAGGCTGCGTCGATTTGATCGAGTTCGGTTTGGGTCAGATTGAGTTCCCCGGCTCCCGCGTTTTCAGCGGCGTGTTCGGGGTTGGATGCTTTGGGGATTGTGAAGAGCGAGGGGTGCCGCACCAGAAATCGGAGCGCGACTTGGCGAGGGGTGGCGTTATGGGCGGCGGCGATTTCCTGTAGTACGCGACCTGCGGTAGTGCGCGGGCTGGGGAAATCCCCATGACCGAACGGGCTGTATGCGACTACGGCGACCCCATGCTTCTCACACCAGGGGATCACAGCGTGTTTGATCGCTCTCTCTGTCAAATGGTAAAGGACTTGATTGCAGACGAGAGAACCCTCGCCAGCGATCTTCTGGACTGCTTCAAGGTCAGGCACATCGAAGTTGCTCACGCCCCAGCAGAGAATCTTCCCCTCGTGCTGAAGCTGCTCGAAGGCAGCGATCGTCTCCTCCAGTGGGTGTTGACCGCGCCAGTGCAACAGATAAGAGTCCAGCCGATCGGTATGAAGTCGAGCGAGCGATTTCTCGCAGGCTGCGATCGTCCCTCTCCGAGAAGCATTTCCAGGAAGAACCTTGGAAACCAGGAAGACCTGATCGCGTCGTCCAGCGATCGCCTCTGCGACCACCTCCTCGGCGCTGCCGTACATCTCCGCCGTGTCGATGTGGGTCATACCGAGATCGAGTCCTTGGCGCAAAGCGGCGATCGCAGAGGCACGATCGCCATTGTCGATGTACCAAGTTCCTTGACCGATCACTGCGACCTCGCGCTGGGTGGAACCGAATCGACGCTGTTCCATGCTTGTCCTCCTGGCTAAATTCGTTGCTTTTGCAAGTTGACGATCCTCGTCCATCCTTAGTCCTGCACTTCTGACATCTTAGGGCAACCTCACGTCACGGGTTGCGCCTGCCCACGCACACGGCTGAACAGCTCGATCATTTCCCGGTTGAACGCTGGGATGTCGTCGGGCTTGCGGCTCGTTACGAGATTGCTGTCGACCACGACCTCCTGATCCATCCACTGGGCACCGGCATTTTGGAGATCGGTTTTGAGCGACGGCCACGAGGCGATCCGCCGCCCGCGCGCCGCGCCGGTCTCGATGATAGTCCAGGGACCGTGGCAGATTGATGCCACCGGTTTGCCGGCGTTGAAGAAGGCTTTTGCGAACTCGATCGCTTTCGCCTGCACTCGTAGCAGGTCCGGATTCATGGTGCCGCCTGGTAGCAGCAGCGCGTCAAAGTCCTGCGGCTGGGCTTGGTCAAGGGCTACATCAACCGGGAACTCGTCCCCCCAGTCTGTGAAGTTCCAGGCGCGGACCCGATCACCCTTGGGCGACACGATGCGGGTTTCAGCACCAGCCTGATCTAAAGCCTTCCGTGGCTCGGTCATCTCGACCTGCTCGAAACCGTCCGTGATCAGGATCGCGACTTTCAGTCCTTTGAGATTCTCATTAGCCATGTTCTTATCTCCTGTCAATATGAATCTGCTTACATCTTTCTCTGCAATACCTACGCGTTCTGTCCCCCAATCCTGGGGGAGGCGAATTGGGTGCTGTATGCGGCTTGCTTCACGCTGCCGTGTGGATCGATGACGAACTTCTTCGGCGAGCCCTCGCTAAAAGTCTTGTAGGCTTCGGGTGCATTGTCCAGCGAGACGATCTCGGTGTTTGCGACCTCACTTAAATAGGGCATCCGGTCCCACAGGATCGCCATCATCAGTTGGCGGTTGTATTTCATGATTGGAGCCTGTCCCGCCGTCAGCGACGGTGACTTGATCCACGCTTTGCTGAAAGCAAGGGGTAGCAAGCCTTGCTTGGCTAGGTCGGTTTTAGCTCCAGGGTCGGCGTCAGTGTATATGCCGGGGATGCCCATCGCGCCCCCCGCCCGGACTATTTCAAACAGGGTGTTGAGTATCGCTTCCGAATGCTCTACTCCGTCCTCCTGTCCATAACCGTGCGCCTCAAGACCCACGCAGTCTACTCCGGCATCAACCTCCCGCTCACCCAGGATTGCCTCGATCTGGTCGGCAACCGGCGTATCTTTTGTCGTGTCGACGATCTCGTAGCCAGCCTTCTTCACGACTTCTAACCGGGCTTGGTTCCTGTCGCCAACGATGATGCAGGACGCACCCAGGAGGCGGGCACTAGCTGCGGCGCAGCGACCCACTGGACCTGCTCCGGCAATATAGACTGTCGATCCCGACCCCACTCTCGCCTCCATGCAGCCGTGAAAGCCGGTTGGTAGGATGTCTGAGAGCAACGTTAGGTCCCTGATCTTCGCCATCGCCTGATCCTTGTCAGGGAACTTCAAGAGGTTCCAGTCGGCGTAGGGGACCATAAGATACTCGGACTGCCCGCCCTGCCAGCCGCCAAGGTTGAAGCCGTATGCCCCGCAATCAACCTCAGGGTTGACGTTCATGCAGACGTCGGTGTGCCGCTCCTTGCAGTTGCGACAGCGTCCACAGGAGACGTTGAATGGGACCGAACAGAGATCGCCAACCTTGATGAATTCCACGTTCCGGCCTGCCTCGATCACCTCGCCGGTCATCTCATGTCCCAACTGCATCCCTATGGGAGCTGCGAAACGACCGTGATAGATGTGCTGGTCGCTGCCGCAGATGTTCGTCGTTACGATCTTGAGGATCGCTCCGTGGTCGCACTTGTTGCCACGAGGGTCAATGAGTTTTGGGAAGTCAAGACTTTGAACCTCAACCTTCCTAGGTCCCATATACACTACTCCACGATTACTTGCCATGGCTTGTTCCTCTTTTAACCTATGGTTTGAGCACGATCTTGATACAGTTGTCCTTCTTGTGCTTGAAAATTTCGTAGCCGTGCGGTGCTTGCTCTAGCGGCAGACGATGGGTGATTACAAAAGATGGGTCGATATCGCCATTTTGGACGCGATCAAGTAGCGGGCGCAGGTAACGATGAACGTGCGTTTGTCCGGTTTTAAACGTCAAAGCTTTGTTCATGGCAGCACCCATCGGTATCTTGTCTACAAAGCCGCCGTAAACACCAGGAATTGAAACAGTGCCACCTTTGCGACAGGCAACAATCACTTGCCTTAGGGCAGTGGGTCGGTCGGTTTCCATACGCACGGCTTGCTTTACCTGGTCGTAAAACGCATCAGGACCCGTACCGTGGGCTTCCATTCCCACAGCATCCATGCAAGCATCTGGACCGCGGCCACCGGTCATATCTTTGAGGGCTTCACCAACATCAACTTCCTCATAGTTAAGGACTTCTGCCTTACCGTCTTTCGCCATCTGTAGGCGTTCGGGAACTCGATCAATAGCAATGACGCGCTCGGCACCTAGCATATATGCACTTCTAATGGCAAACTGTCCGACTGGACCGCAGCCCCAGATCGCTACAGTATCTCCTGGCTGGATATCGCAGTTTTCCGCTGCCATATAGCCAGTGGGGAAGATATCCGTCAGAAACAGGACTTGTTCGTCTGTTAGTCCATCAGGAATCTTGAATAAACCGACATCGGCAAAGGGAACGCGGGCGTATTCAGCTTGACCTCCAGCATAGCCACCCATCATATGGGAGTAGCCGAAAAGACCAGATGGGGAATGACCCATGAGTTTTTCTGGTATCCAAGCGTTCGGGTTGGAATTGTCGCACAGCGACCACAAATCCTTTTGACAGAAGAAACAGGAGCCGCAGGAAATGGTAAAGGGGACGACAACGCGATCGCCTATCTTGACATTCTTGACAGCACTGCCTAGCTCAACGACTTCCCCCATGAATTCATGACCCAGGATATCGCCCTTTTGCATCGTGGGGATGTAACCGTCATAAAGATGTAAATCAGAACCGCAAATCGCTGTTGACGTGATTTTAACAATCGCATCACGCGGATTGATGATTTTTGGATCGGGTACTGTTTCAACCCGCACTTCATTAGCGCCGTGCCAGCAAACTGCTCTCATTGAGTTGTTCTCCTTTTTTATTTCGCGCATTAGCCAGAGGCGAAGCGTTAGACGCAAAGGGTAAGAGATGACAAGCTTCCTTAGCGTCTTTGCACCTTGCCGCACCCCAAAATTTGCTTGAAATCAGGGTTTGAGTAAGACTTTGACGCAGTTGTCTTGTTTGTGTTTGAAAAGCTCAAAGCCGCGTGGTGCGTCTTCTAGACTGAGGCGATGTGAGAATACAGCAGATGGATCGACTTCGCCTTCGATGACGTGACCCAGCAACCGAGGCATATACTTTTGACCGTGCATTTGTCCCGTTTTGAGCGTCAAACCTTTGTTCATGAAAGCGCCCATCGGCATCTTGTCCACGAAGCCAGCATAAACGCCCATGACCGACAGAGTGCCACCCTTGCGACAAGCCAGAATCATTTGCCGCAACACATGAGGGCGATCGGTTTCCAGCCGTACTGCCTGCTTCGCTTCATCGTAGAATCCTTCCAGCCCGATCCCATGGGCTTCCATGCCACAGGCATCAATGCAAGCATCGGGACCGCGCCCGCCTGTCATTTCTTTCAGGGCTTCGCCCGCATCGACTTCCTCATAATTGATCGTTTCCGCTTTCGCGAAGTCCTTAGCCAGTTGCAAGCGGTAGGGAAAGCGATCAATGCCAATCACGCGCTCGGCACCGAGTAAATAGGCACTGACCATAGCGAACTGTCCGACTGGGCCACAACCCCAGACTGCTACGATGTCTCCAGGCTGAATATTACATAAATCTGCTCCCATGTAGCCGGTGGGAAAGGCATCGGTGATCGGCAGCAGTTTTTCATCGGGAATATCTTGGGGAAGTTTGAGTGCGCCATGATCGGCAAACGGCACGCGCACGTATTCCGCATCGCCACCAGCATAGCCACCAAACAAGTGTGAATAGCCGTAGATCCCTGACGTACCAAAGCCAAACAACTTCTCTTGCATCCAAGCGTTGGGGTTAGAGTTATCGCATAGTGACCATAAATCTCGTTGGCAGAAGAAACACGAGCCGCAGCCGACCATGGAAGAGACAGCCACGCGATCGCCCTTTCTTAGTTTCTTGACTTCACTGCCAATTTCAACAACTTCCCCCATAAACTCATGACCAAGAATGTCACCCGGTTGCATGGTCGGAATGTAGCCATCGTAGAGGTGCAAGTCAGAACCGCAGATGGTTGTTGATGTCACTTTGAGGATGGCATCGCGCGGGTTGAGGATTTTTGGATCGGGAACTGTTTCTACCCGCACATCGTTAGTGCCGTGCCAGCAAGCTGCTTTCATAGTCATTAGTCCTTAGTGATTGGTCATTAGCAAGTAAACAAGGGACAAGTGACTATTTCCCTCTTGGTTGTCCCTCTGTGGTGGCAATCTCGCCTGCTTCCATCATCATTTTGAAGCGGCGTAAATCATCTCCGATTTGCTGTTCTGGTTCTTCGCCGAAGAGTTTGGCGATCGCAGCGCCAATTGCTCCACCAGGCGGGTTATATTCAGTGACAACTTTTACCTCAGTCCCGCGATCGCCAGGCGCTGGCTGGAAGTGGACAGAACCAGAGTTATCCACGTCTGCGCCTGCAACCGAAGTCCATGCAATCAATTCGTTTTCTCGATCTTCGATGATGTCTGCATCCCACTCAACGCTTCCGCCTAACGGCGCACTGGATTACCAGTGCGATCGCTTATCGTTGTGTACCTTCACGTCTTTGAGATGCTTCATGAAGCGCGGCAAGTTCCCAAAGTTATGCCAAAAGCGGTAAAGTTCCTCTGCTGGTTTGTTAATCGTTACCGTCTTTTCAACTTTAATTGGTTGGTTCATGTCTATTGTCTCCCGTGCATGCTGTATAGTGCTTTGCTTATCGCAGTTTGGACAAATTTGTTTGGACAAACAAATTTGTCCAAACACCTAATACCAGGAGCGGAGAACAGAGTAGGATAACAGCTTATTAGCCAGAGGCATGTAGAAGTCTCTTGAAAAGATTTACCCTTCGTATCAGTCTTCTAGACTACTAAAAAAATTAACGTAACTACTCAGGTTGAAGGGTTGTAGGCATAGCAGGATTTCCTAGGAAGACTTGCCCCAGGGATTCCAGAACAGGCAATCCCTGCTTCTTAAGTGTGGAAATATAGCCGCGAATCCGCCCAAACATCTGTGCTCCAG
>DATNQH010000132.1:0-9183 GCA_036704105.1 Leptolyngbyaceae cyanobacterium
TGCCTGTAGGAGCGTTGACATCGTGGCAAGCACTTTTTGACATAGCTCACCTCACTAACGGGCAGAAAGTTCTGATTCATGCGGCGGCTGGTGGCGTTGGCTCAATGGCAGTACAACTAGCAAAAGCTAAAGGTGCGTATGTAATTGGTACAGCTTCGGTACGAAATGCAGATTTTGTGCGCCAACTCGGCGTTGACGAACTAGTTGACTATCAGACAACGCGCTTCGAGGATGCTGTTAATGATGTGGATGTAGTTTTTGATACTATTGGTGGCGAAACACAAGAGCGTTCTTTTAAGGTACTGGGGCAAGGTGGAATGCTTGTTTCCGTAGTTAGCCCGCCCTCAGATGCTGGTGCAGCCAGCGGTGTGCGCGTAGCTATGGTTAGAGTGCAACCAAGCGCAGCCCAACTTGATGAGGTTACAAGTTTGATTGACTCTGGGAAAGTTAAGCCTTTTGTTGAAACAGTGCTGCCACTTAGCGAAGTCCGTCAAGCTCATGAGTTAAGTGAGAGTGGACGGACGCGGGGCAAGATTGTGTTGCAGGTTGTGTAATATACTTTAGGGCTTCATGGATAAAATGACCAGAACAATTCGCAATTCGCGATTCGCAATTAATACCCCACAAAACAATTCGCAATTTGCAATAAAATTCGCCAGAAACAGTAATCATTTAGTTGGAGAATAAGATATGAAATAACAGCGATCGCCCTTTGGAACCATGCGATCAATTAATTGAACAGTTTCTTCGGGTAAAGTAATATTGATTCGTCGGTACATCTGTTTAAGTGCGAGTTGCACTATAAATACACACTATAAATGTATAGATGAAAATCGGACTTAGTGTTTTCGTCTGACGAACCAGACAACAAACGCCACCAAAAACATCACCACCAAAATTTTAACGAAAGGAGCTGAATACCAAGCTACAAGTTCATAGCGTCTACCAAGTGTGTATCCAGCATAAGCCAGCAAGCTCTGCCACAACGTTTCACCGAATATGATGTAAAGCAGGAATGGCAGTAACTTCATGCCACTGAAACCCGCAGGTAGTGCAATTAACGTGCGGACAGTTGGAATGAGGCGACTGAAGAACAACGCTTTGCCACCATGCCGATCAAACCAAAGCTTTGATTTCTTAACATCCTCAGTTGAGAGCTTGAGCCACTTGCGGTGTCGTCTCGCCAAAACTTGCAAGCGCCTCTGTCCCAAGTATCTGCTTGCCAAGTACCAGGGTATGGTCGATAATGTGGAACCGCTCACTCCTGCCACAACAACATATGGTAGGCTTAGCTTGCCTTGAGCTGCTAAAAACCCAGCGAAGGGGAGAACAACTTCTGGCGGAGTCGGGGCTAGAAGGACTAACAGGAAGATTCCCACATATCCCAGCGAGTTGACGGTATCCGACATTCCTTCCAGCATCCAGTCAATTCCTCATTTTAGTTGTTAAATCGAGTCCTCGCGCGATCGCCAGATCCCTCACTGTTATTTATCACACAAACCCTTAGACAGAGCTAACAGTGGCAAAATCCACCAGCTTTTGTCGGAGTTTTGCAATTTTGTCTTCAACTTGCAATTCCAGCACGTCTCGATCAGCTGCTTGATTTGCTTCAGTAGGTGAGCCAAGAATTCACGTTCTTGGCTACGAAGAATCAGAGGTATGGGTCATTATAGAATCGCTCATCCCGATTTCTTCACTCATGGTCTTCTTTCAATGCCAAATTGGACTGATAATTTTAAAGGCTTATTCAATTTATTTCTGCAATCTAGCTGTCCATTGTGCCAGCGCCCAACTCCTCAAGAATTTTGTCAAGACTGCACGAGACAGTTGCAACGTTGCCAAAGACAAAATTATTGCGATCGCTCCTCAGCACAACTACCAGTATTTGCCTGGGGAGTGTATGGTGGAGCGCTAAAAAGAGCGATCGCGGCACTAAAATATGAAAATCAGCCTCAAATAGCTGGGCCTTTGGCATACTGGCTGGCTCAAGCTTGGTTAAACACAAATGTTGCTACGCCAATTGTTGTACCTATTCCACTTCACGCCGACAAGCTGCATAAGCGAGGTTACAACCAAGCAGCACTGCTAGCACAAAGTTTTTGCCAGATGACTGGTTTATCTCTGCAACAGCATGGTTTAGAACGAGTGCGCGACACAGCAGCACAGTTTGAGCTATCTGCAAAAGAAAGAGAAAAAAACTTAACAAAAGCATTTGCTCTGAGTTCGGCTTTTCGTCGTCACGCTCCAGCAAAACCGATACTGATATTAGATGATATTTATACTACGGGAACAACTGTTAATTCAGCTGCTCAAACTTTGCGTGATGCAGGGATCGTGGTTTATGGAGTAGTAGCGATCGCAGCCACTGAGAAGAGAGCAGGGGGAGCAGGGGAAGCGGGGGGAGAATGATGAATTCAGCGTTTAGCATTCAGCATTCATCATTTAAAGAATATACAAGCTGAAGGAGAGACATATATAATGTACGGGCTGAGGCTGTTTTGCTGGAATAGTGCTTTTGAATGTTGATTAAGGCTTTTACATCTGGGTTAAGCCGAGTCCTGCTCGTTCCTGCCACGTTGCTAGTAATTGGAATGGGGACAACTTCGGCTGTAGCTCAATGTAGTCAATGTAAGTTATATAACCCCATTACTTTACCTGCTAATAACGAAGCTAATGATACGCTGTCAGAAAAAGATATTCCTACTGGCCAGGGTGGATTTGCCCGTGATTACTTACTGCAATTGAAGGAAGGTGACAATATAGCGATCGATTTATCTTCTGACAGCTTCGATGCCATCCTTACCTTGTTAGCAGAAGATGGCTCAACGGTATCAGAAAATGATGATGGTCCCGACGGCAGTACAAATGCTCTGCTGTTTACCCGGATCGCAAAAACAGGCAGGTATATCGTCCGCGTCCGGGCTTTTGGTATCACAGGAGTTGGTACTTTTAAATTAAAGGTGACACGGTTGCGACCAGTTCAATAATGTTGTCTTGTTCTAGTGTCATCATTACATCTCGAAAATGGATACTCGTAACTAAGGATTAATCCTTCACGCACAGATCATGACAGACTCGATTGTAGAATATAGAAACGCAAAATTTCTCGTGTTTATAAATTATCGACTGATTATACTTTAATAAAGTTAACGATTTATTAAATGATTTCTTTCAGAGCTATAATCTACTTTTTTGTAGGCATTCCTGAAGAAATTAGCAATGTTAGCTTGCGGCGGAATCGTCTGACTGGAGTGCGTTCAGTTTTGTTAAGTTTAAAGCAAGTGAGAGCATTGGAGAGATTCAACAGCTTTACAAAACAATTTACTAATTCGCTCTGTCTAACTAATGAAGGTGTAGCACGGAGCCACAGCTTATTCTGTAAAATTTATTTTTGGGGAACCCGAAGGAGACGAATTTCAACGAATAAATTGTGCGATTGAAATCGAGCAAGAAAACCACTGGGAAAAATTCATGCGATTTATGAATTGCTATGCCCAGGCAAATGGGATGGAATATCAAGAATAATTATGAAAGTAGCAATCACTGGTGCAACAGGATTTGTCGGCAGTCGCTTAGTAGAAAGACTATCGGCTGAGGGTCATCAAATATTAGTCTTAACTCGTAATCTAGCTGCTGCTCAAAAGGTATTTCCAAAATCAGCTTTCCCCAATCTAGAGATCGTTGCCTATACTCCAACAGCATCTGGTGCTTGGCAAGAGGCGATCGCTCTTTGTGATGGCGTGGTTAATTTAGCGGGAGAACCAATTGCAGAAAAACGTTGGACACCACAGCAAAAGCAGGAAATTCTCAACAGCCGCAAGTTGGGAACTCAAAAGATTGTAGAAGCGATCGCACTGGCTAATCCTAAACCAAAAGTTTTAGTTAACGCTTCGGCAATTGGCTATTACGGTACGAGTGAAACCGCCACGTTTGACGAAACAAGTCCACCTGGTAAAGATTTTTTGGCTGAAGTTTGTCAAGCTTGGGAAGCAGAAGCGCAAAAAGTAACACAAGCAGGTGTAAGGCTGGTAATTCTGCGATTGGGTATTGTTTTAGGACAAGGTGGAGCGATCGCTAAAATGATCGCCCCGTTCAAAGTCTTTGCAGGTGGGCCTCTTGGTACTGGCCGTCAGTGGTTTTCTTGGATCTACCTAGACGACTTGGTTAATCTAATTATCCAAGCTTTGACTAAACCAGAAATGGAAGGCGTGTTCAACGCTACAGCCCCTAATCCCGTGCGGATGTCAGAGTTAGCTCAAACAATGGGAGAAATTATGCAGCGTCCCTCGTGGTTGCCAGTTCCCAGCTTTGCCTTGGAAACGCTTCTGGGAGAAGGGGCAATGGTAGTGCTTGAAGGTCAACAAGTTTTACCTCAACGTACACAAGCCTCTGGCTTTAACTATCAATATTCCACAGTCAAGCAAGCACTCAAAGAAATTGTCTAACAACTGGTAGTTGGGTAAAAATGATGAATGGTGAATTATGAATTATGAATTGAAAGAATTTCAGCATTGCTGCATTACCCATTACCCAACTTCAAGCCACTATAGCAATCTCATTTGAGTCATGAAATACTCGCCCTTGGCCGTTATTAGTGATACCCAACGGGTGCGGGCGAAGCCCTACTTACAAATAGACAAATGACAACCAGTAGAAAGATTTACTCTTCATTTAGGGTTGCTATAGCTATTTCCCTAGCTTCCAATTGTGTCAATTTAGCTGCTTTGACTTAAAACGCTTTGAAACCCAACTGCTCACCCCACTAATAAGCGCACCTGCTATGAGAATACCGATCGCTGGGGTAAATACTGGTTGCCAGAGCTTATACCACAAGTCTAGACCAAGGGGAAAATGTAAGGCATGACCAGCAACAGCGATCGCTAGCCAAAAAAAGCCCAAGAGAACTAGAAAGAAATCTGCCACTAAAGCTAGGTTGAGCCACTTGAGGAATTGCTCTTTCATAAATATTTCTTCAATAACAATCCCAACTTTTCTTTTGTTGATGCAGGCACTTTATCCAGGGGAGTAAGAATAGCATACTTCAAAGCCGAATGAGCTTCTGAAGTCGGAGGATTTTTACTCAACCGTCGCACTGTTTCTTGAATCACTTTTTGAGCATTCGTGGCATTGCGTTGCAGATTGGCAATGACCATTTCTACAGTGACGTTATCATGATCCGGATGCCAACAATCGTAATCTGTTACTAAAGCTAGCGTAGCATAGGCAATTTCCGCTTCCCTAGCTAACTTCGCCTCTGGTAAATTCGTCATGCCAATGACTGTTGCTCCCCAGCTGCGGTAGAGATTAGACTCAGCTTTAGTAGAAAAAGCAGGTCCTTCCATACAAACATATGTGCCGCCGCGATGGAGAGTAACCTCTGGTAAATTCAAAGCAGCGATCGCATCCGCCAACACTCCTGCTAGTTGATGACAAACCGGATCGCCAAAAGCAATGTGAGCCACAATTCCCTCACCAAAAAAGGTGGAAATCCGATTTTTGGTGCGATCGATAAATTGATCCGGTACTACCATGTCTAGGGGTTTGGCTTCTTCCTTGAGCGAACCCACAGCCGAAGCAGATATGATATACTCCACACCGAGTTGCTTCATTGCATAAATGTTAGCTCGAAATGGCAACTCTGAAGGCAGAAGCGTGTGATTGCGACCGTGCCGCGCCAGGAAGGCTACCCGCGTTTCTTCCAAAGTTCCCAAAATCAAAGCATCTGAGGGCGAACCAAAGGGTGTGGTAATTTCGACTTCTGCCACATCCTTAAGGGCATCCCCCAATTTGTAAAGACCGCTACCGCCAATAATGCCAATTTTTGCTTCAGTCATTATATTTGACCTCTACGTTGCTGCAACGTCAAGCTATTGTACCGGGAAACTGGCAATAATAATCGATCGCTCCGAGTTCGGCAATCGAATTGTAAAAGTGCTACCTTTGCCCAACTCGCTTTGCAACTGCAAGTTACCATGATGTGCGTGAACAATTGCAGAGGCGATCGCTAATCCTAATCCCGCGCCACCCGATCCTCTAGAGCGATCGCTACTGACGCGGTAGAAGCGATCGAAAATCCGCTGTTGATGTTCAGGTGCGATTCCAATTCCTGTATCTTGAACTTGCACTAAAGCTTGATGTTCGTTGCAATCTAGAATTACTCTCACCTCACCGCCAAAAGGAGTGTATTGAATGGCGTTGACAATCAAATTAGAAACCAAGCGATAAAGCTGTTCTTCATCACCTAATATTTGTAGTGGTTTATCTACCCGGATGTCAGAAGTAAGCGTCACTCCGGCAGCGATCGCCAATGATGCCAGTTCTTCTACTAAGTCGCTGATAATATCATTTAAGCAACTCTTCTGGCGTCTGATTGGTGAAGATTGCCGTTCCATTCGCGCTAGCAGCAGCAGATCTGTAACCAGAGTTGTGAGGCGATGATTCTGACGGGATAAACTGTGTAGAATATCCCGCATCTCTGCTTCACAAAGTTGGGGTGTCAAGAGTGCTGATTCTACTGTCGCCCCTAGTGCAGCTAAAGGCGTTCGCAATTCGTGAGCAGCATCGGCGGTGAACTGTTGAATTTGGCTATAGGATTGATAAATTGGCTGTATTGCTAAGCCAGATAACCACCAGCCAGATCCGCCAACTAAAATTATCGCTATTGGCAACCCCAGCCATAAAACTAGTCTGACATTAGCCAGATAGTCATCAATATCTTTGATTGAACGCCCCAACTGCATATATCCCCAAGTTTGATTATCTTTGGTATGCAGTGGCAGGGAAATTTGTTGATAACGATTTCCCTCAGCATCTATCAGAGTTTGCCAAGTACTTTGTGCTGATGTATTCCAATTTTTTAATTGCTTGTCACAGGCAATGCTCCCTTTACTTGACAAATGAGGCAAATAGTGATAAGCATTAGTAACATCGCACTGAATTGGTAGATGAGGCAAACCTTCAGGTTGAAAACCAGCCACACCTACAATCTTTCCAGAACGGTTTAACAGCCTGATGTAATAGTCACCTTGGTGCATTGCTCCGAGAATGTGGCGTTTTGAACTCGTTTCTGGCAATATTTGTTGAGTATTTGTTTCTAAGCGTCCCGGTTGCTTTAGTGTGTGTTCAATACTGTCGTGGAGCGTTCCGGCGACAGACTCCAATTCTCGGTTGAGAGTTTGCCAGTGAGCATGAACGATCGCCTCGTATACCCCCAAACCGCATATTCCCAGGATGCAACCCATGACAATTGCATACCAGCTAGCTAGTCGCCAACGCGAGAGATGAAAGAGCTTATTTTGATGCATGGTTGGGATTGAGACGATATCCTATGCCATATATGGTTTCGATCAAGCGATCGCCTCCTACTTGACTCAATTTGCGTCTGAGTAAACGCATCTGCGCCGCCACTACATTACTAATAGGTTCTGAACTCACTTCCCAAAGCTGATTTTGAATGCGATCGCGCGTGACTATTTGATTTGGGTGCTGCATGAAGTACTCTAGCAGTTGAAATTCTTTGCTAGTTAGGGGAATCACCTGCTTATCACCTACTGAGTTTTGAAAATAAACAGAGTGCGTGCCGTAATCTAAAGTAATGTTGCCAACTTGTAGTTGTTGGGGTTGAAAAGAAGGCGATCGCCTCTGCAATGCTCGTAAACGTGCTAATAGTTCCGCCATACCAAATGGCTTGACTAAATAATCGTCTGCACCAGCATCCAAGCCAGCAACTTTATCTTCCATCCGGTCGAGTGCTGTTAACATCAAAACTGGCAAAGGATTATTTCTAGCCCTTAACCGTTTACACAAATCGATGCCTGATACACTTGGTAACAACCAATCCAAAATAGCCAGGGTGTATTGCGTCCATTGGTGTTCTAGATATTCCCAAGCTTCACTACCATCTAATACCCAATCAACTACATATTTTTCCTGGTTGAGAACTCGTTTGAGTGCAGCACCTAAATCTGGCTCATCTTCGACTAGGAGGACTCTCATATGATTTTAGATTTTAGATTTTGGATTTTGGATTGAGAACCTCTGACTATTTTCGGTTTTATGTTTGTTTTTTTCTTTGAAAGACTTGTTAGCAGCAAAATTTACTAATATTTATGGTTAATAATTGCTAGAAAAGTATCGTTAAAAATGAGCGTAGGGTGGGCATTGCCCACCAATCCTAATAATGGTGGGCAATGCCCACCCTACAAAATTATTTATTGTTGATTAGGGATGAGCGAATTGCTTTAGCGCGATCGCCCGCTAACAAAAAAATCTCTTAATCCTGTAAAGATGATTTAATAAATTTATCTACAGCTTCAATTAAACAACATTTACCCAAAAATCAGCCGTCACAATTTTACCATTGCGATTAAACTGTCCCCAGAGTTTGTAATTTCCAGGTTGAGGAAAGCTTGTCATAAAATGAACTTCACCAGGGGGTGTAGATTTCATTGCATGAGCATGAATATAATCTGTTGCTTTTAAGGGTGAAGACTGTCGCAGAATGACTAAATGCCCTTTTTCTCCTAAGTAAGGCTGTAAATCAGCGATTGGTTGATCGCTAGTAGGATGTTGTAACTTAAATATCAAGTGTACTTCTTCATCTGCTTTTACCGTAGTTGGAGTTGAGAAACTAATTTTAGTATCTGCAAAAGTCTTATTGCGATTTAAATCTATTTTGGTGGGAATTAAATTTTTTCCTGGTGCTTGTGTTTTTAATACTGATACTTGTTCTTTTTGTCCGGCTGGTTTGTAATCGCTGAACAAAGTATAACTACCTGGGTGAGGAAAATTAGCAGCAACTTCAAAGCGACCATTTCCCTTATAGTTGGGATGAATATGATTGAAGTACTGGAGATTATCGCTAACGACAATCAAATGCATAAGTTTTTCTTGGTAGCGATGAAAAGAAGCGATCGCTTTTCCGTTTTTATCTTGAATATCAATCGCTAAAGCAACAGATTTTTTCGAGCTAATGGTATTAGCAAGCGTGAGTTTAGCTTGAATTTTTTCAACCATTCCTGACGTTTCCATCTCAGAATGCCCACCTGGTTGACTGACAAAACTCAAGAACTAAACTTGTAGGATCTGATAGTAAACTCTCGCTCCAACTGCTTTTGGGTTTGCTTTTTCGAGGCAGATGCAGGTTCAGGATCAGCACATCCGTTCAAGGATATTGTCAGAAAT
>DATNQH010000133.1:0-12803 GCA_036704105.1 Leptolyngbyaceae cyanobacterium
CAGCTATCGAATTTCTAAAACAGCTTTGAATGCCATAACACGGATTGTTGCCAATGAATTAAAAGGTACAAATATCTTAGTGAATGCCGTCTGTCCTGGTTGGGTGAAAACAGATATGGGTGGGGAAAATGCGCCTCGATCACCACAACAAGGGGCAGATACAATTGTGTGGTTGGCAACTTTGGCGGATAATGGTCCGACAAGCAGATTTTTCCGCGATCGCAAACTCCTTGATTGGTAGTAGGAAAATGATGAATACTGAATGCTGAATACTAAAAAATTCATAATTCATCATTCATAATTTATCATTTCATTTGCGCCACGAGGTAAAAATTTGCGGCGTATAAATGCAAATATTCTTAAAATAACAGCAGCCAACAAGAGTATTACAAAAGGCACATAAGTAGTTGGGTTATTGGGTACTTTGGGCAAGAAAGTTGCAATGAAAACAAACATCACATAAAATAGCCCTGTCTTGTGCAAAATCTTCCAACGTTGATGTCCCAGCCATCTTGCTGGAGTTTCAAACGATGTTAGCAGCATAGCAGCAATCAACACATAGGCAAGACCTGCTATAGCGATCTGAGCTTGAGGCAAAGTAGCGATCGCCAAAAACCAGATTACTGCGGGAAGATGCAAAAGCAGATGTTGTAGTGCAAAAGAAATTCCTAAAAAACGACGATTTTTGACTAGCCACGCACTGAACGTACAGGGTAAGATTTGATGTAGTGGAAAAGCAACAAAAGCCGCAGCAAATGGAATTGTATCAATACGACCTGTGACTTTCAACCACAAACGAATTCCTGGTTCTCCCGTGCCATAAATTGCAATGAGCGAGGCAACTAAAAGCGCAGTTGCACTAACAATACCAAGTACTAAACGCCAGCCGCTGAAATTAGCAAATTTAGTTGCTAGCTGGGGATTGCTCATAATAACTCCTAATATTAAAACTACATTTGGTTTATAGAGCAAATTGCCTCTCTACAAGAGAATTCCAAAATCTATGGCTCCAAAGTAGTCACCCTATGGTAATTTAGTGTATAAACCTTGCATAGACCTCAGATGGGTACTATTGCATGAGCTTGTCTTGTGACTTGCACAGACTTTTCCATCAATTAGCGATCGCTCGTAACGAACATGAGCTGAGATCGCATTTCATGGGCACAGCTGGAGAACTCTTTGCAGCCAAATTCTGGGGCGTGAGTGTGGTGGATGACAACCATAATGTTGTCGCTTGCGAGATGCAAGGTCTACCAGATTATTCCCTAGACGAATATAACTCTGCGGGGGGTACTGCTGCCGATCCAGTGATGCGCCTCGTTATTGAACGCCATGCGCCAGCACACAATTTGTTAATTTCAGATCCAGAAGACTGGCAGCGTAGTTCAATCTATCAGCACGTTGGCTTACGCTACGGTATAGAACATATGATGATTGCTCCTCTGGTTGGAAGCGGACAACTAATCGGTAAAATCTTTGTGATGCGCGATCAAGATGCACAGCCGTTTAATGCAGAAGATTCATTTGCGATCGGTGCTATCTGCATACATCTATCAACTTGCATGGCAAAGCTACAAATACAGCCAAAAGAGCTATATTCTCCGCCAACAAGTCTAACTTGCCGCGAACTGCAAATTGCTGAATTAGTTGCTCAAGGACTAAATAATGTTGAAATTGGTATCATATTAGGAATTACACGGCATTCGGTTAAGCAAGCTCTCAAGCGGATGTTTCGCAAGCTTGATGTTTCAGCGCGGGCTGAATTAGTGGCGAAGATTTATGCAGTAAGATGATCCTCTTATTCGAGCCATGACTCCTTTAGGTAGGCAAGAATCAAATTATAAACTTTTCATACGTTTTCTCAAGGCTTAATAAAATCTATCAATTCTGAAAGAAGTCGAAAGTTTCGCGGTGATATTTTATAGTTAAGACCTTGAAGTGAGGGCTAAAAAAATGACTACAACCACTAGCGACTCATTAATTGGAAATATTCCCACTGGCGCTCCATTAGTTGGAAATATTACCACTTTAAAATTAGACGAGATAGTAACTAATAATTTTCAATTCATTGATAGAGGAGAATCTGGACTGAGCGCTGGTGATGTCCTGACTTTTGAAACGAAGTTAATCGATCCTGATACAGAAGAAGTCGTGGCGACTAAAAATGCTATCGAGCGATACATACAGGGATCGAATGGCGACATCATTTCAATAATTCAGGAGACTATTGAATTTGAGGATGGTAGTAAGCTCTATACACTTGGTACATTTAATCAAACTGAACGTCCTGATATCTTAAACTTTGGGATTGTTAATGGTACTGGTACTTTCAATGGTGCAAAAGGCTTTGAGGAGATTACGTCAGTTTTACCATTTATACCTGGAGATGACCAAGTTGACAGTTTGATTAATTTGACCTTTATTAGCTAGAAACGAAAGAATAGATGGTTGCGTTACAAAATTTTTTTAAGACAAAAGCTCCTGTTGGATAGGAGCTATTTAATAGAGCTATTGCTAACGAGTGGGAATATTTGAAGCTAGAAAGATGTAGCTCGTAATTCTCTCGTTATCAGGGTTAGCTGGGTAACAAGCAATTGCAAATTACAAATTATTTTATCGTTTCAATGCCTCAGAAAAAGCGATTGTTGCATCATATTGGTCGGTTATACTTAAGCATTGAACAAACAAATATAAATCTAATTCTGGTAATAAATTGCTTCTTGTTACTTGTTCGTACCCACTAGATCGCAGATGATAAATAAAAAGCTGTTGATTTTGATAAAACCACACTTCGCGAACACCCCAACGCCGATATTTTTCTAATTTATCTATTCCATCACTAGTGATGACTACTTCAATTGCAATATCTGCTGTATCTTTTTTAGTTTCTAGATTATATGACTCGTCAGGTTTTCCTCTAGGTTCTACCTCATGGCTTCCCAAAATATAACTACCACGACTATAAAATCGAATTCCAATAAATCGCAAGTAAGTTTCAAGCAGTAAACAAATAGTTTTTTTGGATTCTTCCTGTTCGGGTGAACGAGTCATGATTTCTACAGTTCCATCAAGATAGGTAAGGCGTACTGGGTGGTTCTCTAGTAGAGAAGCGATCGCAAGAAACCTATCTCAACTGACACCATACAATGTAATGCAACGATCTTGAATCGGAGTTTCTAGCGGTTGAATCATTTTAATTTAAATCTTTTTAAGCATTTTCAAAGCATAGAAGCAGGATTCAACCACGTAGTAACAGTACGTTTAAGTTGCTTCAAATCTCGATAAAATTCCTGCTTAAACCACTGACCAACAGCATCAAAAGGTGTATAATTCGATCCAGTTTGCCACTTCACATCTTGTCCTAGAGGTGTGGTATGACTGCCATTGAGCGTTTGAACCGTAACCATACCAGCGAAGCGTCGATCCAATAACTTAGCCAAGGCATTTGATTGATCGATTGTGTCGTTGGTAAATTTAACGATCAAGTTGCGACGGATTTCGTAGCGTGTTTCAATCAGAGTTTTGGTTTCTAAGGGAGAAGGTGTAAATTCCAGCGTAAAAGTGGGGTTGACTTGCTGCACTAGTGGAATTGCTTCGCGCGCGGCATAATTATTAAACGAAATCAGGATATTACCTGCGCGTTCGACACTAAAAAGGCTACCAATCAGCAAGTGGAGTTTGCAACCCATACTATGCCCCATTCCATAAATGGGGAGATAGCCTTGGCGTAACATCCCTCTTGCTTGCATTTGAGCTAGAGCATTTTCAAAGCTGTTTAACACTGATCGCGCGATCGCTGTATGATCCAGGGTATTCACAAACGGCGTAGCCACAACAGCATAATTTTGCTCTGCTAGTTGTTCTAATAACCAACGATAAGTTAGCTGGGGTGCTGTTGCCACGAAAGCACCGCCAAGGAAATGTATAATTCCCACAGGACGACGGGGAATTAAAACCCAGTTACCAGATATTTCTTGCCAATCCATACCCTAATTGTGACATCAAGCCTAGCTTTCTGGCGACTAATCCCAATTTGGATTTTGGATTTGGGGATTTGTAGAGACGCAAAATTTCACCTTTTTAGGTTCCCAAGTATCAACCTTCGTTCCCTAGCTTTCTTCTGAGAAAAAGAAAAGTCTTTTTTCTAAAAGTTATAGTGCAATTAATATAATTCAATACAAATAAAAAAAATAAATAATCTTTTTTACTAAAAATTAGTAGCTCTAATATTACATTCTAGTATGGAATCATGAATTAAGTTATCAAATAGCGTCACTAATGCTATCACTATTAATATAAATAAAATCTTATAAATAATACTTTTTATACCTCCAATCAAGATAATGAAAGTTTTGTCTTTGCTAGCTTAGGCTATGTGTTTGAATAGTTTTTTGAGATATATAAAAGTAGGGTGGGCAATGCCCACCCCACGTTTACTATCTATAATTCAAGAGGTTACACCCAAGCAAAACCTCTTAAAACTGTTTACTAGGCAATAGTTGGGTAACGAAGGAAATATTGTTTCAGGCAAGATCGTAACTACCACTAGTAACTAAGGTAGGAATACCTAGTACTGGACATGGGAAGTTAGCACCTAATTGCTGAACTACTGGATGATCGGAAGAACTACAACCAAGCAAGAGTAGATCCGCAGCTTTTGATTCCACCACATTATGTAATTCGGTACTCAGTTTGCCAAAGCGCAGATGAGCGACAAATGTACCTTTCCATTCCTCAGCCAGACACCGTGCTTGCCACAAAATTCTGTCTGCTTGCTCTAACATATCTAATGATGTCAAGCCTGGGATGGCTGCTATAGCGTTTGTTTTCGGTTGAGTTAAAACGGATGTAGCAGAGTTAACAGCGAATGCTTCTGGTAAGCTCAACTGATGACACGACGGAGGATTTATATCTGTTAGATTACAAACATTTGTTTCCCAATTACTTTGAGTCTCGTCTAAGACGTAGACAACATGAACTGTAACTTGCTTTTGGGTAGCTAAGCGTGTTTGATGGGCGATTAATAAAGCAATATCTAAAGCTGTGTGACTGCTAGGAGAACTGTTATAGCCAACAATTAAGTTAACCGATCGCGTAGATTTATCTTCAACAACAGGTGTGGCTGCTTCTGGTAGCAATACCATTTGTTTAATTATTTCCTGACTACCGATCGCATCTTGCAGTCGCATTAATATTGGCTTAATTTTCACAGTTTTAAATTCTCTTATGTGTATAAGGGTGTGAAGGTAAATGCTGAATTATTAATGCTAAAAAATTAATAATTCTTCATTCATAATTCATCATTTAATTGTTATTCGTCTTGGGTAAAATAGCGGTCTAGGAAATTTAAAGCATGGTTGCGCAGTTCCATATAATCTTTGGAGTTACGCATAAGGGCGCGATCGCGCGGATGAGGAAAAGGTACTTCTAAAATTTCCCCAATCTTGGCAGCGGGACCATTTGTCATTAAAACGATGCGATCAGCCATAAAAATTGCTTCATCCACATCATGCGTAATCATCATCACTGCCTGCCGTTGGTTTTCCCAAATTTTAAGTACCTGCTCTTGCAACTTGCGGCGAGTGAGGGCATCCAACGCTCCAAACGGTTCATCCATCAATAACATTTTGGGGCGAGTCGCCAAGGCTCTCGCAATACCTACACGCTGTTTCATCCCTCCCGATATTTCATCGGGATACTTATCTGCTGCCGCAGTTAAATTTACCATTGCTAGGTGTTCGTTCACAATACTGATTTTTTCAGCTCTGTTGGTATTTTTTAGCACTTCATCCACTGCTAGGCGGATATTTTCACGCACAGTCAGCCAAGGCAGTAGTGAATAATTTTGAAACACCATCATGCGTTCTGCTCCAGGTTTGCGGATTTCCTTGCCTTCTAGGCACACCAAACCAGCAGTTGGTTTTTCTAAACCAGCGACCATTTTGAGCAGCGTTGATTTACCGCAACCAGAGTGACCGATTACAGCAATAAATTCATTTTCACTAACATTAAGATCAATGCCATCAAGGACAACAAACTCACTTCCATTAGGTGTAGGATAAGACTTGACTAGATTTTCAATTTCCAGAAATCTAGTTTGACTAATGTTTGTTTCATAAGAGTTAGTTGTGACATTAGATTTAGTCATAAAAGGCTCCTGCATAGCGGCAAATTTTTCTGAGTTTAAGGTTGATGACGAGCAGATTTCTGTTACTAGAAAGCTAAAATTGCCCAATTTCAACAATTGCAGCTAATTAAGACATGAAGAAACGAGTGGGACGATTTGCTCCGATCTCAAAAGAATTGAGATAGCCCACTGGATCGCTGGGATCAAAACTTTTCTTGTCTATAAACACTTCAGGCGGTTCCACTTTGTAATCCTCCTTCGGGGACTCAATGCCCATTTCTGCGGCAATTTCTCGATATAGATCGGCTCGCCAACCTTTTTCGGCTAGTTCTTCCGCGTTTTTAGGAATTTGTTTAATCTGTCCCCAACGAGCCGCTTGAGTCATTAACCAGAGGCTTCTAGAACGCCAGAGAAACGTAGAGTGTTCGCCTGGCTGCTGGGGAATGTTTTTAGGAATATCAAAGAAAATTGTGGTGTCTAATGACTGGGCAATGCGCTTTTGACCATCAAAGCCACCGTAGTTGTATTCCCCAACGATCGCCGGTCGAGTAAATTTCGGTTTAGCACCAGTAAAAGAGCGCTCTGAAATTAATTTGGCAACTTCTTCACGATTTTCCGACTTGCCGCAATACTGACAGGCTTCAATCATTGCCTTGACTAGGGAACGATAGGTTTTGGGATTATTTTCAATGAAGCTTTCCATCACTCCCAGCAGTCGGTCTGGGTGTCCCAGCCAAATTTCTTTGCCCTGAGCAAAGGTAAAGCCTACACCTTCATTACCAGTGATGGCGCGTGTATTCCAAGGTTCTGCTACCATGTACGCTTGCATTGCCCCGATTCGCACATTAGTTACCATTTGAGGTGGCGGAATAATGATAATCCGAAACTCCTTCAAGGGATCGACACCAGCAGCCGCAGATAAGTAGCGGACGAAGTATTCGTAAATAGACGAACTCAGCACCACTGCCCAGACTCGCTGGTCTGCTGGCAGCTTGTCAAAGTAGTTGCGGAAATCGCGCCCAAACGCTTCTAAATCTCCGTTGTAGTCCCGCCAAGGTCGCAATCCTGCTTCCCACATTGCTCGATTCATCGTCATAGCATTACCGTGACGGTGAATTGTCATCGCCGCACATAAGGGTGCGTGGCGGGCGCCTTCAGCACCAATTCTGGCATTGGTTACAGCTCCGGAGACGACAGGGGCGGCATCAGTGCGACCAAAAATCACGCCATCTCGCGAAGTTGCCCAACTAGCCTCTCTATTTAACCTGACATTCAATCCGTACTTGCGAAAAAATCCTTTCTTCCAGGCGATCGCAAATGGGGCGCAGTCATTCACTGGTACGTACCCCACGATAAGATTGGGTTTTTCCAGGGTTTTCGGATCTACGACTGGTTCTATCGCCAAGGCTTCTTCAGTCAGTCCTTTGGCAGAGCGATCGCTACTTATAGCACAGCTACTAAGTGCCATTCCCGCCGCTGTCGCCCCGATACCTTCGATAAATTTGCGCCTTGTCCAATCACTCATAATCTTTCTTTTTCTCAACCACCAAGGTCGATTAGCCAGTAGGGTAAAAATGATGAATGATGAATTATGAATGCTGAAATATTCAATTCATAATTCATCATTTATCATTCATCATTTCTCTGTCCTTCTCTAAGCCCTAGCCCGACGATGAGTTACCAAAGCTTCAACTCTGGCTACAGCCCAGTCAAGCAGTAATCCCGTTACTCCAATTACCAGCACTGCTAAGAACACAGAACTGAGGTTGAGACGGTTCCATTCATCCCAAACAAAAAAGCCGATCCCAATTCCGCCAGTGAGCATTTCTACAGCAACAATTACTAGCCAAGCAATGCCCAAGCTGATCCTTAAGCCTGTGAAAATATAAGGCAAGCTGGCAGGCCAGATAATCTTTGTGATTCGTCGCCACCGGGGCATTTCCAATACTCTTGCTACATCGATATAGTCTTTGGAAACGCTGGAGACACCAAGGGCTGTGTTAATTATCGTCGGCCACAAAGAAGTGATAAAGATGACAAAAATAGCTGAAGGATCTGCCAAGTTGAAGATCGCTAAGGCAATTGGTAGCCACGCCAGCGGTGACACGGGCTTGAAAATCTGAATGATGGGATTGAGTGCCATCATTGCTTGTTTTGACATACCGACGAGAAAACCAACCGGAATTGCAATAACAGCACCCAGTAAAAATCCGATTAAAACTCGTCGTAAACTTGCTAGGAGTAACCAGCCTATGCCTAAATCTCCTGGACCTCTTTGGTAGAACGGGTTGAGGATGTAATCCATATTTGCCGCCAGTGCTTCTGGTGGCGTGGGCATCAACTCGTGATTAGCAAGAGCGATCGCCCACCACAGTATAATAATCCCCAAAAAACCCGCAGCAGGTAGTAAAACTACATCCCTAACTACAATTGGTCTAGCCTGTTTCCAAACAGCCCGACCAGCCACCGCAAGAGCAGCAATATTCAGTTGAAATATCATCTGATACTCCTCAGAGTTGATAGCAGGTACATGAAAAATTGAGCAGTACCAGCCAGGAACACTGATGAGTTTCAGACATTACTTAAGAATGCTGACTCTTCAGTCTCCTCTCAATGCCGACGAAGTTAGCTGACGGGCTAGGACTGAGAGATGTCCCTCTCTAAAAGGATGAAGTGTGAATTATGAATTATGAAGTATTTCTTCATTCAGCATTCAACATTTAACCTTTTTCGAGATACGCCCCAAATGTTGGTTCCTCCGTTCCAGTTCTCACCTTGTCTAATTAAATTTCAGCGGTTACGCTTGCTAGTTAGGTGAGATGCCAGATTAGGCTGACTTACTCTAATTTAAGCCAAAGCATAACATGGCTCAATTGTTTGCAGCAACCCTTCGTCAGATATATAAAGTTTCTCCTTTAAACAGCATTTTGCCATTGAATTTCTCAATGCCGCTGCTTGGAAACATCAAATGTTATATTGAGAGCAAATTTAAAAATATACCTTTGGATGGATGAGCGATCACTTGATCTAAATTAATAAAACCTGCTTTTAAGACGCTAGAGTAAAGACGGGCAATCTCGCATTTATCATAATCTCCACTGTCACCCCTAAGCAATGAAGGATTTTAGTCAAGCGCTAGCTAATAAAATTGACACAATTATAGAACAGTGGATTGAAGCTGTTCGTCAGGATAGCGAAATTGAAACCGCCAATCACCTACCCTACAAATCTGTGCAGGATAGTATGCCCAAAGTTCTTAGGGCGATGGCAACCGTGCTTTCTCAATCACAAGACAGTGATACTAAGACGCTAATTGAGACGAGTTTGGAGCATGGTGCTGTCCGGGCTGGACAAGGCTACGAGGCAGCAGAAATGGCGCGGGAGTATCGGATTCTACGCAGTGTAATTTTTTCAACTTTAGAAGAAAATCTGCTTTCCGGCTCACCTGGGGAAGTAATTCGAGCATTCCGACTGATTGATAGTGTAATCGATGAAGCGCTGGCGCGGGGCTTCAAAAGCTATACAGATGAACGATTGGGGGAACTAAATCTGTTGCAACATCAACTCGCCCTTAACAACCAGGAACTAACTCGTTTAGTCCGCTCTAGTCAGGATAATATCTCTCATCTGGCACACGAATTAAAAAGCCCTTTGACTTCGATTATTGGCTATGCCGATCTATTTTTACGCCAACAACGACTCAACGTTGAGCAATCAGACACATTTTCAAATCTGGAACATATTGAGCGGGTGCTACGCAGTGGCAGACACTTACTTCACCTAATCAATGATGCCCTAGAAATCTCCCGCTATGAAGCAGGGAAGATGAAACTACAGCCAGCCATAATTGATGTGCGTATTGTGATTAACGAAGTTTTGGAAGTGATGCAGCCTTTGGCAAGTGAGAAGGAACTCAAGATTGTAGTCAATATCGAACGCGCACCAAAACAAGTATTTACAGACTCCTTGCGCTTACAGCAAGTAGTGATGAACCTTATGAGCAATGCGATTCGCTACACAGAAAAGTCCGGGAAGATCGAAGTAAATTGTGAAAAATTGGAAAACGAGCAGTGGGCGATCGCTATTTCTGATAATGGAATTGGTATAGATCCAGAAGATTGCAAACATATCTTTGAACCATACTTTCAAGTGGGAGAACTTGCTACTCGTCTGCCCAATAGCACTGGTTTGGGCTTAGCGATCGTCTCGCGCTTGGTAAAATTACTCCAAGGCAAAATCGAGTTAATCTCGCAAGTTGGCATTGGCTCCACCTTTACAGTGTTCTTTCCCCTAAAAGTCGAAACTAATTCGTAATTCGTGAGCAGTTAATAGCTCTCCCCTCACACTTATTTCTCCGCACTCACCAGTCGAAAGACGCGATATATTGCGTCTCTACTAGTCGACATTCGCACGCACGGTAAGCATTATATTATACAAATATTATATGTACTGCAGGCGCTCTGACCAAAAGTAAACTGCTGCCGAGCGCTGACTTTATTAAGAATATCAACAAATTTTGCTGAATTTTATATGTTTACGTTCTGATATGTGTTGGGAATAAAAAAATACCATTTGTTAGCTCAAGCTTTTAAAACATTGAGCTTGCGCAAGGGCGCAAGGGCGCTCCTGTTAACAAATTTAAAACACCACCTCAGTACTCAAATCACACAAAAGAAAAAAAATAAATATGGACGAACGAGCAAAAGCTCTCGCCTTGCAGCGGAGCGTTGGCGGGTAGCGCTATTACTGACACTTGCCATGATGTTCTTCTACTTCGGGTTTATTTTACTGATTGCATTCAATAAACCGCTGATGGGGACGTTGCTAGTTCCGGGGCTAAGCTGGGGCATCTTGCTAGGGGCGTTGGTGATTATCTCAGCCTGGGTACTGATCTATATCTATGTGCGCTGGGCAAACAACAGCTATGACGAAAAAATTGCTCGACTTACCCAGAGACCAAAATGAATACAAGCTTGGGATAATTTAATCCAATAGCGATCGCTTTCTTCTTGCTATTCGTTATCAGCTCCCTCGGCATTACCTTCTGGGCAGCAAAACGTACCAGCAACACAGCAATGTTCTACACTGCTGGAGGTCAGATCAGCGGCTTCCAAAACGGGCTTGCCCTTGCTGGCGACTTCATGAGTGCGGCAAGCTTCCTAGGCATCGCCGGACTAGTAGCACTTAACGGCTTCGATGGATTGATCTACTCGATTGGCTTTTTAGTCGGCTGGCCTACAGTCATGTTCCTGATTGCGGAACCGCTACGCAACCTGGGTAAATATACCTTTGCTGATGTAGTAGCTTATCGCTTGCGTCAAACCCCAGTAAGAGTTGCCGCAGCCATTGGCACGTTGGCAGTAATCACCTTTTACTTAATTGCCCAAATGGTGGGTGCAGGCAATCTGATTAGGCTACTGTTTGGGTTGGATTATGAATTAGCCGTAGTAATTGTCGGCGGTGTCATGCTTGCTTATGTAATTTTTGGCGGTATGATTGCCACCACATGGGTGCAAATCATCAAGGCAGTCTTGTTGCTGGGCGGGGCTGTGTTGATGTCTCTTTTGGTACTCTCCAGATTTGGCTTTAATCCCCTGGCACTTTTCGCAGCAGCGGCTGACAAATATCAACCAACTGTACTCGCTCCAGGTAAATTAGTTTCCGATCCCTGGAATGCAATTTCATTGGGAATGTCGTTGATGTTTGGTACTGCCGGGTTGCCGCATATTTTAATGCGTTTCTACACTGTGCCAGATGCCAAAGCAGCGCGCAACTCAGTGACGTATGCGACAGCTTTTATCGGCTTCTTTTACTTACTTACCTTCATCCTAGGCTTTGGGGCGATGGTGTATGTCGGTCAAGATGAGATCAAGAAAATTGATGCTGGCGGTAACATGGCAGCACCGATGTTAGCAGAAGTGTTGGGTGGTGATGCTTTATTGGGCTTTATCGCCGCAGTTTCCTTTGCTACTATTTTGGCAGTTGTGGCAGGGTTAACGCTTTCTGGAGCAGCAGCATTGTCTCATGACTTGTGGGTGAATGTAATACGTGGCGGGATGGCAAACGAGTCAGAGCAACTGCTAGTAGCGCGTGGGGCGACGGTGTTGCTGGGTAGTTTGGCGATCGTTTTGGGTATTATCTTCAAGGGGCAAAATGTAGCATACATGGTCGGTTTGGCGTTTGCGTTAGCGAAGCGGTTCCCCTTGGGAACTTCGCAGCCAGTGCTAATTTCCCCGCCCTGCTACTCTCCATGCTCTGGCGGCGTTTTACCACCAAGGGAGCAGTAGCAAGTATGTTAATAGGTACAATTTCAGCATTGGTGCTGATTTATCTTTCTCCCGCCATCCAAATCGAAATCCTTAAGCATCCTACAGCACTATTCCCACTGAAAAACCCAGGACTAATTACAATTCCGTTTTCTTTCATCGTCGGAATTGTAGTTTCACTGCTGGCTCCTGAAAGGTTGGCACAGCAAAAATTTGCTGAAGTAGAACAACAACTACACCTGGGCCCTGCGGTTGTAGAACCAGGAAACATAACAGTGCAGCCAGATTGAGTCCGATAGAGTTTAAGTAGCTAAACAAAATTAATTACATAGTTTTTACCAAAACCTCGGAGGATTTCTTCAATAGAAGCGACGAAAGTTTGCCAATTTTTGTAAGCATCTATCTCAATC
>DATNQH010000134.1:0-3014 GCA_036704105.1 Leptolyngbyaceae cyanobacterium
TCGGATTAAGCGACTGGCGCGAAAAACCATTTGCTTCTCTAAATCCATCTGGTTACACGATGTGGTAATTGGATTGTTTATCAATCGCTATGAGTTTGGTCGAGATGTATGATAGTTCATCCACAGGTCTACAACATTACCCAAATTTTTGACTACCAGCAGCGGGTAAGGGAAAGTAAGCCAGCCCAACAGACAGCATTGTTCAATCTACCGCCAACGCATTGCGCTTAAAGCAGCATCGATCCGTTCAGCTTGCGTCCAAGCTCAACTCGGAATATTTGTGGGGAGCGGACGAGGACGAGGGCACTCACAAGAGCAACCATATGTAAAGCTGTTTGGTATAGATGATATCCAACATTAAACATTCAACTAATAACAACTACCACCTGGCTTGTAGTTGAAAAGGGGCAAACATGACGAACGGTGGAGGGAATACGACACCGGATCGAGGATATTTAAAGCGTAGGATGTGAATCAAATTCGCAAAAAGTAGTGTCATGCCAATGGAGCATCTATGCGCATTCATCATCTCAATTGCGGCTGTATGTGTCCTCTTGGTGGTCCGCTCTTCGATGGCTTCAGTCGAGGTCTTACTGCCCGTCTCGTCTGCCATTGCCTGCTTGTCGAGACAGAACAGGGACTCGTCCTGATTGATACTGGCTTCGGTCGACGCGACATTGAAGCACCTTTCTCGCGGCTCAGCCCATTCTTCATTTATTTTAATAATATTCAGTTTGACCATAAATACACAGCGGTTAATCAGATCGAGCAGCTCGGCTTTTCCACAAACGACGTGCGCCACATCGTGCTGACTCACCTCGATTTCGACCATGCAGGCGGTTTAGAGGATTTTCCTGAAGCAACCGTACACATAATGCAATCTGAGAAGGAGGCAACGCTTGACCGACGCGGTTTTATCGCTAGTCGGCGTTACCGTCCCGGTCAGTGGGATGAGGTAAAACGTTGGAAGTATTATTCAGCCGGGGGTGAACCTTGGTTCGACTTTGAGGCAGTGCGCAACCTCGACGGACTACCACCAGAGATCCTGCTCATCCCACTCGTCGGTCACACGCGAGGTCATGCTGGTGTTGCCATTAATACGCCATCAGGCTGGCTCCTCAACGCAGGCGATGCCTACTTTTATCGACACGAGATTGGTTCGCAAGAGCGTCGCTGCACGCCTCTTCTGCGTGCCTACCAGTGGCTGATGGAGGTAGATCGCCAGTCCCGAATCCATAATCAAGAGCGGCTGCACGCGCTATCACTAGATCGTAGCCTCGACGTGCGCCTCTTTTGCAGTCACGATACTGTTGAGTTTGAAGCATTCGCTAAGGAGCCAAACAAATAAGCAAAACAATTCCATCTATAAATTATGCATTGATTAACCTACTACTTCTACCCAAACACAGCCACATCAGGCTCAACTTTGCTGCATTGAGTGGAAGTTTCAGAAAACCAAAGCGCTCGTCACTATCAACGATATATCAAGGAATTTATGGCCCAGCGGCATGACTTGCTTAAACTAGGCTTACACAGAAGCCTAGTTTAAGCAAGCAATACAGTCGTCGAGCTGGGGAAACTGAGCCGTTCCTAACTTACGGACTGTATCAAAATCTTTATTTTTGACAACAAAGACTGCTGTTTTTTCTCATAAATACCTAATGGCTAAAATTGGTTATCACGCTTCCCACGAGCAGTTCAAGCCAAGCGAACTGCTTAAGTATGTGCAGATAGCACAACAAGCTGGATTTACTGCTGCTCTGTCTTCAGACCACTTTCACCCTTGGAGCGAGCAGCAAGGGCAGAGCGGCTTTGCTTGGGCTTGGCTTGGTGCAGCAATGCAAGCAACTTCTCTTCCTTTTAGAATCGTTTGTGCGCCAGGACAACGATACCATCCTGCTATCATTGCTCAGGCTGCGGCAACATTAGCACAAATGTTTCCCAACCGCTTCTGGCTAACAGTAGGTAGCGGTCAAGCACTTAACGAACATATTACCGGAGAAAAATGGCCACTCAAGAGCGATCGCAATACTCGCTTGAGAGAATGTGTTGATATCATTCGCGCTCTGTGGGCAGGAGAAACAGTAACACATCGCGGTTTAGTTTGTGTAGAAGAAGCGAAGCTATACACTCGTGCTGAGAAGCCACCCTTGATCATTGGTGCCGCTATCACCGCAGAAACTGCACGTTGGGTTGGTAGTTGGGCAGATGGACTGATTACCATATCTCAGCCAGTAGAAAAAATGCGTCAGGTTGTAGAGGCGTTTTACCAGGGTGGTGGTGAAGGTAAACCAATGCTACTGAAGATACAGCTTTCTTATGACCAAGACGAAGTATCTGCCCGTCAAGGAGCTTACGAACAGTGGCGTAATAATATCTTTGACAACTTAGTGTTGGCAGAACTACAAACTCCGGCTCAATTTGATGCGGTTGGGCAATTTGTCAACCCTGAGCAGTTGGATAAATCAATCCGCATCTCTTCACACCTAGAGCAACACATTGATTGGCTACAGCAAGACCTAGAATTGGGATTTAGTGAACTGCTTTTACACAACGTTAATCGCAAGCAAGAGCAATTTATCGAGGTGTTCGGCGGGAAAGTGATTCCGGTTTTAAAACTGGGGCAAGAGTCTAAGCAAGAAGTGTCTCAACCAAATTTTCAGCTACAAAGAAATTCTGGATAGGAACTGCTACTTTTTGTCTTAGCGATACTAACCCTCAATCTGCTTTTCGTGAAGGATAAGAGAGAGACGAGTAGATTTCTTATCCTTCAACCATTGCTCTAGGTGTCTTAACTAAAAAGGGCTAATTCTTTTTAATTTAATTTAGATTGACCATGTAATCGTTATGCCCAGTAAAAACGCATTCTTTTAAAGCGGCTGTGTTTAACCTTATTTGATTAGAACTTTTATTAATTGACTCTGCCTCGCCCAAATATTATAACTATTGCTACTGCTTACCTAAGTGGAAAGGCATAAAAAAATTGGCAAACCAAGCTCCGCGATGCGCGGCGC
>DATNQH010000135.1:0-4603 GCA_036704105.1 Leptolyngbyaceae cyanobacterium
ATTTCATTGTTTTGGCGATATCGCTCTCGTTTAATACGAGTACATCTATATTCTCTCTACATAGTTTTAGCTAAAATCCAAAGCAATGCTAACAACGATATTATGCGGTGAGCAGTAGAGCAGATTCACTTGATGTATGAAAAGCAAAATGAAACTCATCCTACCCACCGAGTTGACAGATGCTATTCAACCTCGCCTACCTGACAATGTAAGCATCGTTTGGGTAGATCCAGATGGCAATTTTGATGGCAATGCCAGTGACGCTCAAGTATATTTCAACGGGTTTCGCCTCAAGCCAACCACACTTCATCGCGTACTTGCGGCTGCACCTAAGTTGCGCTGGCAACATACCCCTAGTGCAGGTGTCAACCATATCTTAACCCCAACATTTATTGAACGCGACATCATTCTTACCAACAGTGCGGGGGTTTATGGTATACCGATTGCAGAATTTGTAATGGCGTTCATCCTGAATCATGCGAAACAGATGTCTTTTCTACGCACGCTGCAGGCTCAACACAAATGGAGTTGGGAAGTCCAAGTGCAAGAATTGACTGGTGCTAAGTTGCTCATTATTGGTGCAGGTAGTATTGGTTGTGCGATCGCTCTTCGTGCCAGTGTATTTGGTATGCGAGTTTGGGGAGTTCGCCGTTCTCCCCAACCTCAGCCAGGATTTGAGCGGGTAGTGGGTGTTGATGAATGGCGTGAGCTATTGCCAGAAGCAGACTTTGTAGTAGTCGCCACACCTCTGACCCCAGATACCAAAGGTATGATTGATGCGGCTGCGTTGCGCTCGATGCAAGCGAGTGCTTATCTGATTAACATCGCAAGAGGTGCGGTTGTGGATGAAGCTGCATTGCTCGTGGCGCTCACCTCTGGCTGGATTGCAGGTGCTGGACTTGATACTTTTAGCACAGAACCACTGCCATCTGACAGTTTGTTTTGGTCATTGCCCAATGTCTTTATTACGCCTCACTGCTCGGCTGCATCGAGCCAAACGATTCAACGCATCGTAGATTTATTTCTCGACAACTTAACACGCTATCGCCAAGGACAACCATTAAAGAACGTAGTGGATAAGCAAGCAGGCTATTAATAAGCTGATGTGCATTGCGCCTTGCATTATTCGATGGTTAGGGGAATCAGGAGGAGCGCTCTTAGGAGATTCCCCTTCTGACTTCTGGCTTCTTTCTATTGCAAGCAACTTGAATGCCGATTAGCTGATCACAGAGAAAGCATTGCTCTTGCTATCGCAGTATTCTCTATCCAGAGTTTCAGCATGACTTACAGACAATGAAGATTGCACCAAGCAGGTAGGAAAAGATTTTAACTCAAAGGAAATCGAGGCTTGTCAAGATAACGACAAGATAAAAGACGTTGTGAGTAATTGTTGCAATGCTTTGTTGATTTACATTACCCTCCGGGTTAGTAGAAAGGGTTCCCCAAGGAATTCTTGGCGTTGGGGAAACCCAAACATTCATAGCAATGTTATGCCTATCGTTTTGTCATGAATCTAGGCAGAGGAAATGAATCGTCAAAGTCAGACTTCCCAGCGAAGTATGCCCAGGAGCCAATGCCGGAGGCTAGGAGCCAACCAAGTATTAATACTGCGACGGGTGTAACCAAAGAACTTGTCATTACACAACCTCCATAGATCTGCTAATTACCGATTTGGCTGTGTGCGCACACTATCCTTTCTTAACAGTGGGATCGATGAGTGGCAATATTTCTGAAAAGCAAATAGTGGATTGTTACATATATATGCATGGCTCTTAGAAAACTAGCACTTGCAGTTAAAGCTTGGGGATCGGGCTATGGTTGTTAACACCTGACTTTGCCATTACTTGTTGAACCATTCGGGGGTGACAGAGACTATGAGAAAACTACAGCCAATCTGAATCTAACTGATGCACTTTTCGCATATTTCCATTGCAAAAAAGTTATTAAGCTGAGAGCATAACATCGGAGTATTACAGTTGTAGATAATTAGACTTGGGAGATCCCAGGCTTACTAGTTAGGCTTGACAGATGGTAAATTGGACTAAGTTAGGTGTCCTATACGAGGGATATGCTTAGGACAGAACCAGACTATTTAGGACAGTATAAGTGGTGAAGCAAATGGAGAAGAGGGAACTCGAATCCCTGACCTCGGCAGGTGCGATCGCAGACAATAGCAGAACAATATGCTTGTTAAATAAGGTGTTGAGCTATTATTAATTAGTGTATCAAATTTATCTCAATTTCAGGATTCCCTGCTCTTAGTATTATCTTATGCTTAGCAGATGAGATTAGCCCTAACGATGGGAGTGAAGGGTAATACAGGGTAAGCTCATCTTAATTGGTCTAGAGTGTACTTGACAAAGAAGACAGAATAAGCCTACCCCTGGGAGAGAAAAAGTACTTGACGACTGAGCAAGAGCAGTGAGATGAAAGCAATACCGTAGTTGAAAATCGTAAGGATTTACGCCTTATGTCAGAGGGCTTTGAAAGAGAATCGTTACGTGGCAAGAAAATTTCTCGTACTATGAGAAAGCAAAAACAAGTGGCATCGATGGGAACGATTCAACAAAGTCTAGTGGGGCATTTTGCTGATATCAAAGACCCCAGAGTAGAGCGAACGCGCGAAACATCAACTCACAGATATCTTAGTCATTGCGATTTTAGCAATCATAGCCGGAGCGCAAGAGTGGGAAGACAGCGAGAATTACGGCATCAGTAAGCAGCAGTGGTTAGAAGAGTTTTTGCCATTAGCAAACGGCATTCCATCAGATGACACCTTCCGTCGGGTATTTGAGTTCACCCTACCAGAAGCATTGAATCAATGTTTTCTGCAATGGGTAAAAACCTTGCTCACCAAATTGGGAGGAGAGATTATCCCGATAGATGGAAAAACAATTAGAGGTTCCTATGATCGAAGCACTGGCAAATCAGCAGTCCACCTTGTTAGTGCTTGGGCGAGTGAACAACGTATGGTTTTGGCACAGATAAAAGTAGAAGATAAATCCAATGAGATTACCGCGATTCCGGTGTAATTAGAGTTACTCGATATAACAGGATCTAGCATCACTATTGATGCGATAGGGACACAAACTGAAATTGCCAAAAAGATTATTGACAAGAAAGCCGATTATGTCTTGGCACTTAAGGCAAATCATCCGACTCTATTGTCTCAAGTTAAGGAATGGTTTGAGAACGCTCAAGCACAGAATTTCCAAGGAATTGATGTCAGTTATGACCAACGCATTGAAAAAGGACATCACCGCACCGAAATCCGTCAAGAGGAGTCTGTGCCAGTTTCTGCTATCGATCAGCTTTACCAACCCCGAATCTGGGCAGCACTTAAAAATGTTGTCATGGTTGTCCGTATTCGTCATCTCTGGAACAAAACGACTCGTGAAGTTCAGTTTTATCTGACGAGCTTAAACACGGACGCTCAATTTTTGGATCAGGCGATGGGAAAACATTGGGGAATTGAAAACGAGGCTCACTGGACTCTTGATTGTACCTTTGCTGAGGATGCTTGCCGTATTCGCTCCTTCCATAGTCCTCGTAATATTGCCCTCCTCAGACGCATCGCTCTTAATGCCCAAGGGCCGTGAACAGACTTACAAACGTAGTCTTCGACAAAAAATGAAACGGGCAGCGATGGACAACTATTATATGATTCAAGTTCTCACTTCTTGTTTCATTGACAATACATTAGATTCTTCTGATGCTTTGTGTCAAGCCTAATTTAGATGCTCTTACCCTGAGGGGTAATAATGTCCTGCTAGTCAATCTAATAGCGTGCAGCACGTTTTACTCAAAGAGAAGTGGAGTTCTTTTGAGTTGATGATATTTGAATACCCTTTATATCATGTCTATCGAATTGCTCATAATAGAAAATTACCCCTCCCCGCCTCCAGCACCCTTTTCCTATTAGGAGAGGGGTTGGGGAGAGGTAATGCTGGAATTATGGGTAATTAACCGGACTTGATATTAGAAAAGCTCTAAGAAATGATTGATAGATTAAAGCCAAATTCAGGTGTCCACACGACACGAGATTGCCTGGCTAACAAAGCTGCAAATCTTTCATATCCATCTCGATCATCTTCACGGTATGGCAGTCCCGTAATATTGGCATGATTTGAAGAATCAGGCACTACGTCTAGACCAATACCTCGAATACGCGCTACATTAATACTAGCTACTCCAAAGCATTGATGAAATTTTTTAGCGCATTGCTGTGGTAAGCAAGTCCGAGCAATACTAACAGAAAGCCCAACATTCTTTTCTTTCTCTCGTAGAAAGTCAGAGTCTGCTTTGACCTTGCCTGCATCGTGATCTATCCACCGCTTCCTACTATTAGCATAAATAAATATAGTCATGCCGCTAGTTTGCTCGGTGTTACTCGAAATGGGACAATCTACAAGTCCCTCTACCCCCGATGCAAATGCATTGGGGATTGCTTTTCTCATAATATTATATGAGCCGTTTATGTCGCTGCTAAAAATTTTTCCAGTAGTGCTTTTGTAAAGTCCGCCACTGATTCTTCTGCCGCTGAACGTTGGTTTTATCTCGGTATTAGGTTGGTAGACAGGAATTAGATCTAGCTTGAAAAAAT
>DATNQH010000136.1:0-3310 GCA_036704105.1 Leptolyngbyaceae cyanobacterium
GCTACTAATAGTTATGAATTTTAAGTTTTAAGTTTTAAGTTAAAAATGGTTTTTAATTTAAAACTTAAAACTCAAAACTCAAAACTATTTTTAGTTCCCTGCTTAATCAAGGCGGTGTCTGATTCCAATTGTCTCTACGCAAACGAGGATTGACAAATTCGTTTAAACCCTCACCTACCAAAGATAGCCCCACAACCATTAAAGTCATCGCTAAACCAGGAAACAGTGCTGTCCACCATACTCCAGTCGGTAGCGCTTCCAAAGCTCCGCGCAAATCGTGACCCCATTCTGGTGTTTGTTGTGGTAGTCCCAAACCCAGGAAACCTAAACCGCCCAATGTCAGAATCGCATCGGCAGCATTGAGAGTGAATAACACTGGTACGCTTTGAATTACATTAAGAAATAGATAGCGCGTCAGCACCCTCCAAGTAGAAGCTCCCATTGCTTGCGCGGCTTCAATAAATAATTCAGTTTTGACGCTAACGGTATGATTTCGGACAACGCGGTAGTATTGGGGGATGTAAGCAATACTGATTGCGATCGCGGCATTTAAAATTCCCCTCCCCACCACAAACGCCAGCGTTACCGACAGCAACAATCCCGGCAGAGTATAGATAGAATCCATTAAAAACAGCAACACGCGATCAAGTCTACCACCGAGATAGCCACTCACCAACCCCAATGGCACACCAATTACTACACTAAAAGCTGTTGCCAAAATTACTACTTGCAGCGCTGCTTGCGAACCAAAGAGCGTCCGCGAAAACACATCATATCCCCCGCGACTCGTACCAAACCAATGGCTCAGTGATGGTGATTCGTGGATTGGGTTACTCAATGACTCAGTGGGGTTTTGCAACCAACCCCAAGCTTGAAACGCAGGAGCCAAAATTGCTATACACAAAAAAATGAGGGTAATAGCTAAACCTACCCCCATCAACTTCAGTGAAAGACTAGAACGACCAGCAAAGATTGGGAATTTGGAAGTTTGACGTTTTGTAACAGTCATAAGCGATCGCCCGACTAAGAGCAAGATACGCTGACCATTTTTACAGAAATTATGAATGATGAATGATGAATGCTAAGCTAATGTTCATTTAAGTTGCACAAAAAATAGTCGTTAAAGAAAGTCAGTTGTCAGGAGTCAGTTGTCAGAAGGAGAAAACTGTCTCCTGTCTCCTGTCTCCCTCTCATTATAGATATGCAAGCGAGGATGACGATTAGCTTAAATGTTAAATTCATCATTCAGCATTTCCCTAGCCCCTAGTTAAAGATAGCTTTCAATCAACTGGCGATACTGACTCTTTTGCTTCACACCTTTGGTTTCGCTCAACAACTCCTTGTCCTTGAAGAACTGAATCGTAGGAGTCCCACTTACACCAGCATTCTCAGCAATCTCTCGATCTTGCGCGATATCAATCTCGACAAAGTGAATTTTGCCGTCAAACTCATCCACTACTTTATTTAAAATCGGCTTGAGCGTATGGCAAGGGCCGCAACCAGGGGAAACATATTTTACCATCACCAAGCGATCGCTCTCATGAAATAGCTTCCGCAAAGCATAACCACCATAATGGCGTGTCTCGCTCACATCAAACTCTTCTGGAGAAGCGGTTTTCTTTTGCTCTGGCTGATGCTCTAGTTCGTTATCTGGATTTTCCGGCTTTTGATGGAATTCTTGAATTAGTCCACTCACAGAAAGCCACCGTTCAGCCAACATCGCCGCCATACAACCAGTACCAGCAGCAGTGATTGCTTGACGATATTCGTGATCTTGCACGTCTCCAGCTGCAAACACGCCTTCAACGCTGGTTTCCACCGATCCAGGCTTGGTGACAATATACCCCACATCATCCAGTTCTAGCTGTCCTTTAAATAGAGATGTGTTTGGCTTGTGACCAATCGCGTAAAATAATCCCTTAACGTGCAGTTCGCTTTGTTCGCCCGTTTTGGTATCGCGGATATGCACGCCTTCCATGTGGTTGTCATTTCCAAACACATCCACTGGCTCCGAGTTCCAATGAACTGTAATATTGGGGTTACTCAAAACTCTGTCTTGCATCGCTTTGCTAGCGCGCATTTTCTCACCCCGCACCAGCATATGCACGCGATCGCCATACTTGGTAAGATAGATTGATTCTTCCGCTGCCGAGTCACCCCCGCCGACTACGGCTAATTCTGCTCTATGGAAAATTGGGGTAGCCCCATCACAAATTGCACAAGCTGAAATTCCCCGGCTCCAGAACTGATTTTCCGAAGGTAGTCCTATACGTTTAGCTGTTGCTCCGGTAGCAATGACAATACTGTTTGTCTTGAATTCCCGCTCCTCAGAACGAACAGTAAAAGGACGCTGGCTAAGATCGACTTCAATTACATCTTCTGTATATAACTCTGCTCCCCAGCGTTCTGCCTGAGCCTTCATTTTATCCATCAACTCAGGGCCTGTGACACCTTGAGGAAAGCCTGGAAAGTTTTCTACCTCAGTCGTCGTCATTAATTGCCCACCAGGTAGCCCTCCAGCTTGAAACCCTTCAAATACAATTGGTTTGATGTTAGCTCTTGCAGCATATATTGCAGCTGTATATCCAGCTGGGCCCGATCCAATAATCACTAAATTTTCTACAGTGGGGGTAGTCATAGGCTTTAAATAAACTCATAACGACTACGTATAGTATAACATAACAAATCTTTACGGTTATTACTGGTGAGACAAATTACGCGATTGCTTCCCAAGAGCGAATCTAGTGGGTGGTCGCGCCGCAACTGTTTTGAACCAGGATGCTATTTCAGAACTAGCAATTGGATGAATTTCAGCAAAAAAACATACATAAGAGCCGCTCAATCGTAGTGATAGCGACACTGTAAAAAATCTATTCCGGTCGTGTGTCACCCTGTAGACTACTCTATGCTCTAAATCGAGCCGACGTGACCATGTATCGGAATATAAATACTTAAGTGGTTCTGGTTTCCCTATTCGTTTGAAAGGATCTCATTAGAGAAGCCTCCACGATGTCGAGTACCTTGAAAGCTTTTTGCGGCTCATTTCTGTACCACCAACCAAGATCTTCTCGAAACTCCGGCTCAAACACCGGAACACGGCTTAAATCTTTGTGTTCTGCTGCTTGGTCAGACTTAGCCTGCTTCTTGCTTTGCTTCTTCCGGCTTGACAACTCACATCTTGCACCTAACCCTATAAACCCATAGGCAGCAAGTATACAATGCAAAATAATAACAACAAAGGCATAAAAACAATTAAGTGTGATTTTGTTGTAAATAAAACTATAATTTACGTAATATTACGGCTTTCCCA
>DATNQH010000137.1:0-3212 GCA_036704105.1 Leptolyngbyaceae cyanobacterium
GAATTTGTGTTTGACCCCAAGTTTGTCGAAAAGCGCTATCAAAAGCACGGTTCGATTTTCAAAACCCACATTATTGGTAGACCAACTGTTTATATGGTGGGGCCAGAGGCGGTCGAATTTGTCCTCGCAAGCCATATGGATCGCTTTTCCTGGCGGGAGGGATGGCCGGATAATTTTAAGCTGCTGCTAGGCGAATCCCTTTTCGTACAAGATGGCGAGGAACATCGCCGTAATCGCCGCCTGATGATGCCAGCTATGCACGGTTTGGCACTGGCAGAGTACTTTGGCACAATGGAGGCGATTACCCAAAGCTATCTGCAAAAATGGCAGCAGCAAGGGGAAATCATCTGGTTTGATGAATTTAAGCAACTGACGTTTGATATTGCAAGTCAATTACTATTAAGCACTAGCTCTGGTTCGGAAGTTGTCCGCTTAAGTCGGTTGTTTACCGATCTGACTAATGGCTTATTTGCCCTTAATCCTATCAAGTTGCCAGTAACAACTTTAGGAAAAGCGATCGCAGCTCGAAATCAGATTTTGCAGCATCTAGCAAAGGTGGTGCAGGAGCGCAAACAAAACCCGACTAAGGATGTCCTCAGCTTGTTAATCCGAGCTACGGATGAGTCAGGAAATGGGATGAGCGATCGCGAACTCATCGCCCAAGCCTTACTTTTACTCTTTGCTGGGCATGAAACCACCACCTCCATGCTTACCATGTTCTGCTTGGAATTAGCCCGTCACCCTGAAGTGTTGCAACGGGCTAGGGAAGAACAGCTAAATCTTGCCTCTTCAGGGGCGCTGACTTTGGAACAGTTGGGGCAAATGCCTTATCTAGAGCAAATACTATCGGAGATTGAACGACTGCATCCTCCTGTGGGGGGAGGTTTTCGTGGCGTAATCAAACCGTTTGAGTTCAATGGCTTTCACGTACCCGCTGGGTGGCAGTTAGTTTATTCAATCTTGCTAACTCACCAACTACCAGAAATATACCCTAATCCAGAGCGATTCGATCCAGATCGCTTTAGCCCCCAAAGGCAAGAACACAAACAACGTCCCTTTAGTTTAATTGGCTTTGGCGGTGGAGCGCGCATCTGTATCGGCATAGCTTTTGCCAAAATGGAAATGAAAATTGTTGCTGCTCATTTACTTCGCGGCTACCAGTGGGAACTGTTGCCTAACCAAAGCTTAGATTCAGTATTGGTTCCAACTCGCCGCCCAAAAGACAGGTTGCGCGTTCGTTTGCAACCTTTGCCAGCTATAAAGGAAGTAGGGATTAAGGGTTAGGCTTGAAAAGCTAGAGGTTCTACCTCGTATGGCTACTGATGTCAGATTTGAATTTACAGATCTAGGCTTGAGCTAAGTTAACACCAGGGGTGTAGTCAGCATGATTTCTCAAGCAGAAAGTAGCAAGTGGTTGACAGAAATTAATGGAACTAACAGAGTTTTTAGCAGCTTTCACAAAGTAAAAGATTTGTTAAGCCAGACTGCTAACAATCTTCCAGAAAAGACACAGCAAGTCAAAGTATCTTTAATAGAAACTGCGGATAAAGCAGCTGATAAGCTAACGGCAATCGCTCAACAAGCGAAAGTCTCGGTTGGGGAAAATATCGATCAAACTAAAGATTCCCTAGAACAAACACTGCAAGCAGCCGGACAAATAAAGCATACAACCTCACAAGCAGTTCAACTAGCAATCGGTTCATCTGTCAACGATTGGATACAAGCGCATCCTGTGGTTTTGCGGTTATTGCAACTGTTGGCTTGGGCAAGTGATCGCCCAATTTTGAGTTTAGTTATTCTCCTTTTTACTTTAGCGATCGCCTGGAGATTAATTAAATCAGTTGGTAGTCTATTTGATAAATTTTTGCTTGCGTTACTACAATTACCACTCAAGCCAGGTAAATTTTTGCTACAAGTTAGCTTTCAATTTTTCAGTAATTTTAGCAACTTAATAACTAAACAATCTTTGCGCGATCGCCCATCTCTAACATCAGATGCACAAAACTTGAATTTTGAATCAAACGAGCGGGATAAAAAGCAGCGTTTGTTGGAAATATCTAATAGATTAGCAGAAATCAGAAAAGAGCAAAATCAGCTTTTACAAGAAGTAGAAGCAATTCTTAATTCTGAAAGTTTTGAGTTGGAAAATTGTCACAACTCTCAGCCCGAACAGCTTTTATTAAAACCTTGAAGACACAATTAATCGCGCAGGTGTAGAAATATCCTGCCAGAAGCATACAACAGCTATAGACATACAACTACTAGCTTATTCGGCTGTTGCCTCGTTCTGCTGCAATTGGTTTCCTTTAGCGATATAGGGAGCAATTTCTTTACGGATAATTTCGCTCATGGTAGTGGAGTTAGCTGCACACCATGCATCAAAAGCAGCTTTCTCACTTGGATCGATAGCTACCTGAATAAATTCTCTTTTACGATCTAACTTCCGTTTAGGCATAAGAGTTTTAAGTAAATCAGTATTTTAATTATATTCTAACATTTGTACCAATACAAGTCTTGATATTTATCCGATCAAATTGTATAATAAATAAAGGAAAGCGCCCCCGACCACGAATCTGACGCGCTTTCCTAGATACAAACTCCTATAGTTGGAGCCTACTCAACTTAAAGGAGCATCTCAACTTAAAGGAGCCTTACTAAATGAATTCTAACCTTTTAGACGAAACTAAGATCGCCCAAAAAGCTCCAGAACCACAAATAGCCCCAGCAGTAGATCCAGTGGCAGCCAAAATCAGACAGCGTAACCGTTGGCGTATCAAAGAAGGCTTGGAAGACGGAGAAGACTTCTGGCGGCAGAAACAGCAGATGGGGGCGAAGAAATTTAAGCAGTGGGTGGAAAAGGAAGAATTCAACCACACAGCTATATCGAAGTTTATTAAGTTATATGAAACTTTTGCCAGTTTTCCGCTAGAGCGAATCGAGTGGGTAGATTTGAACACATTGTTTTCTCTGTGTCAACCGAGATACCGAGAGTTATTAGAAAAACTGCGATCGCTGCCTAAATGGACGGAAGCAAAAATTCAGTCACTGATGAAGCAGGTGCGATCGCAAAAAAAGGCGGAAAAACCCCAACAGCAGACAGAAGAAGTTGGTACGGGCTGGAAGAGACTTCCGAGCGGTGGTAGGGCTTTGCAACTGCCTCTGTTGCATGAAGATTGGTTGAGTGCATTGATTGAGAAAGTGCGCTGCTTAAA
>DATNQH010000138.1:0-18818 GCA_036704105.1 Leptolyngbyaceae cyanobacterium
TGGTTAAAGTCAGGAAAACGCTTTATGCAACGTCCCTTTTTATTCCTTTTCCCTTGACCCTTTTACCTTTAACCGAAAAGTATTGGAACAGAACTGTTTCTCGTAACTAGGCTCCAGTTTAGTTACGAGTTTTAAAGAGGCAAAGAGCCTTTTTTCACAGCAATAGTTTCTAATTCTTTCTTGCTAGTGTCAACCCATCACCAATAGGAACCAAACTGAGGCTAATGCGCGTGTCTTGATGCAGTTTATGATTAAAGGCGCGAATCTTTTTGGTTCTATTGTCTTGTACTTGGGGATCTGCAACTCTTGCCGACCAAAGGACGTTATCTATGGCAATTAAACCACCAGGGCGCACTAGTTGTAGTGCTTGCTCGTAGTAATTGTCGTAGTTGCTTTTATCTGCATCGATGAAGACAAAATCAAATGTATTTGTTTGTCCTGTTGTAAGCAGCCGAGCGAGGGTTTCCTGTGCTGGAGCAATATGCAAGTCAATTTTATCTGCTACACCTGCTTGTTGCCACCAACGACGGGCGATCGCGCCATATTCTTCACTTCTTTCACAGGCAACTACCTTACCATCTGGTGGTAATGCCAATGCTACTACAAGAGAACTATAGCCTGTAAAAACTCCCACATCAAGGGTTTTCTTCGCTCCAATTAATTGCACTAATAACGCCATGAATTGCCCCTGTTCTGGAGCAATTTGCATTTTACCCATCGGATGCTGTGCTGTTTCTTGCCGCAGTTGAATTAAGATTTCTGGTTCCCGTAAAGAAACTGAATGTAAGTAGTCCGAAAGGTGTTTTGAAAGTCCAAGGGTTTGAAAAGTCATTTAGGTTTATGAACCCTTACAACTAGTAGGTTTCAACCAAGGAACATCAGTTGTAAAACTAGGAGCATTTGCTGTAAGTATTACTTCACCATTGGAATTTGTCACCCAGCCACTAGCTTCCACAAGCGGTGCTGACTCAGGAGCGATCGAATTGCTGGGAATATCAACACTGGCGCGATTTCCTTCAATGCGATCGCTTCTACCTAAATCTGCTAATGTAGTGTCACTTCTAGTAGCTTCTGCTGGAGTTGGTGGTAAGCCGCCGCGTCCCGCATTCACAAATTCACTGGTTCCTGTCGCTATATTACCACCTCCTGCACCACAGCCTTGAGCAACTAGTCCGCTAACATCAACTATTTGGGCTGGTAAGGTTACTAACTCAGCAGTGGGATCGATATCCGGTCGATTGATTTCTACAATACCGTTTATGCCGCGATCGGAACTGGCTGTGATTTTACTATCTGGGGAACGAAACAATCCTTGGATGGCGATTCTGATCTTACCGCCCCTGCCTTCGACAGCATTAGCTGTAATGTTGCTATTTTCAGTAGCAGCTAACAAGTCTGTATTAATTGTGATATTGCCACCATTGCCAGCACCTTGAGCATTCGTAGATATTTCACTATTACCGCGTAAGAGCAATAAATCCTTGTTACTTACCCTGATATCCCCACCTTCACCCGATGCACTTGTAGCTGTGAGTTTTCCGCCGTTGTCCAGACGAAGAGAGTTAGCTGTAACTTCTAAATTGCCCGCATTGCCAGATCCTCGTGACAGAACAAACAAGCCGCTGTTAGGAGGGTCATCATTCTCAACTACTCTATTTAAACCTACTCGGATTAGCCGCTCAACAGAGTTGGGCAAATTACCAGAGATTTTGATGCTGTCATTAGCATTGACGATGACATTACCTGCAAGTCCACTGCTGCCTTTGAAGCCGCTGGTAACAATTTGTCCACCATTAACCGCTTCAAATGTATTCGTATTCACCCTGATATTGCCACCATTCCCCGCAGCTGTAGTGCGGGCATCCACAACTGCACCGTCTGCTATCCGAAAAGCATTGGTATCAACCGTGATGTTGCCACCATTCCCCCCGCCAGTGGTGCGCGTGAATAATCCACTGGAGAATCTATTACTACCTACTCCGAAGATATCAACAGAATTAGCAGCATTAACCCGAATATCTCCGGCTTGTCTGTAACCAAAAGTACTAGCTGCTACCTGCGCTCCGTCACCAACAATTAACTTTCTTGTAGTAATCGTTAAATTTCCAGCAACCCCAGCACCTTGAGTTTGGGTAAATAAGCCACTACCAGAGCTTCTTAGTTCCACAGACTCTAAGGCAGTCACGTCCAAATTTCCGCCCTTTCCAGACCTTAAAGTATCACTTAATACTTGTGCCTTATCCTTTACAGTCAACTTTCTAGTGGTAATCCTTAAATTGCCAGCCGCTCCATCCCCCTGTGTCCCAGTCTGCAAGCTAGTGTATACAAAACCACCTGTTGCGGTAGAATACCCAGTCAATTCTACAGCGTCAGAGGCGTTCACGGTTACAGTTCCTCCTGGCGCTCCCTTAGTAAAAGCCTGAATTGATGAACCATCAGTAAGTGTGACGCTCCTACCCTGCACTTGGATATCGCCGCCTCCCTCGCCACTAGCATCAACAAAAGCTTCTTGAGACAATCGGATGTCCCTGAAGTTTTGTACACCTTCGTATCCTAATGCCCAGCCTTGAGCAATTGGTTTTAGGCTAACTAGACTAGAATCAGCAACGCCACCCAGCTCAATTCGTCCTGATTCTGCTGTTAAAGTGCCACCCCCCTCCAGCATTACATCGCCCCCTAAAAGCGCTAGAGTATTCCCAGGCTGAACTTGTAAACCAAGAGGGTTATCATCTGCAAAGGATTGATTAACGATCATCCCCACATCTTTCCCGAACTGCAGGCCAATCGGAACACTTACTGTCAATAGGGGAGTAATTTGAGGTTCTGTAGCACTGAACTGAGTATCATCGGCGAATTTCAAACTACTTGCTGTACTTGCTACAAACGAACCACCAACATTGAGAGTAGCGTTTTGTCCAAAGATAATGCCATTGGGATTGATCAAAAATAAGTTGAGACTAGAAACGCCACGAGTGCCAAGAGTTCCTAGAATTTCAGAGGGGTTTGCACCTGTTACCCGTGCCAAAATGTTCTGAATATTGGCATTGGGGCTAAGGAAATAAGCCGATTGTCCTTCGCTTACATTAAAGTCACGAAAACTGTGGAATAGATTTGTACCCCGAATGGCTCCACCCTGAATCTCGTCTACAGTAGAATCTGAAGCAGCAGGTGTAACAGTAGAACTCTCAGCACCCAGAGTGCCATCAGGTACTATCTGGCTTTGAGCAAGAGTATAGTTTCCTGATAGGACAACCATCGCTCCACTAATTAGGCTTATGGCAAGAATAGGTTTCACAGAGTTGGAAAAAGTTAGGTAGTTGGAAGGTTAGTAGAGACGCGCCACAGTACGTCTCTACATTTTGAATGCTCTAGAAGAAGAGTAACTTATGCAAACGATCTATTGCTATTGATTTTGGGGTGATGGCTCTACTGTTGGTTGTTGTTCGAGTTCGCGCTGCTGCTGAGAGCGCTGTTGTTCGAGTTCGCGCTGCTGATGAGAGCGCTGTTGTTTGAGTCTGCGCTGCTGAGAGTGCGGGTATCGCCGCTCTTTACTTGAGTTCTCACTTGGAGTTTGCTCATGATCAGGAGAGATCTCAATATTAGCCCAGGAACTGTGGCAAGGGGGATCGAATTCAGGTTTCATTCCGTATGGACACCGCTGCGCTATTAGTATGGTTTCAGGCTTCACATCAAGAATTGTATTTTGGGAACTTATTAGCGAAGCCGATCGCGCTGGCGAACTTACTCCTATACCTGTAGCAGATATGACAGTAAATAACAGAGGCAGTGATAGTCTTTTGTATAGTGTTTGAGTCTTCATTGTGTCCTTTTGAGGTAAGATTTCATGTTTCTAGGAAATTAAGAATATGCGATGAATTATCAAAGCATTAATGCAATTTTTTGCTCTGACAAAACACCGTATATTTTGGATAATTCTTGATAAGTTAAGTTTTTTCAGATGATTAATTCATTGACATTTATGCTACTTACTATTAACTAATTCATGATGTTTTCCATTTCAGCAACTGCTTGAAAAAGCCTCTTTGTAGTTCTATACATATTGAATCCAACAAATATGCATTGAATTCCACAAACCTGTGAAAAAATTTTTGCCTCGAAATAATTACAAGTGCGATCGCCCAGTCAAAACACTATATTTAAATGATAAAAATATCACTTGGCAAGCCTAGTAGTTGATTTAACTTCAGTCGTTTAACTATAATAGAGCAAGCTGCAAATTAGGCAGGCAAATTATCTAAAATGCTTAAGTGCTTGTTTATACAAAGAATTATTTGTACATTAACAAACACCTATATCATCAAAAAAGCGATCCTGACTTCAGAAGTGCGATCGCTTCCTCATTCCTGAACCAGTACTATTAGTTCCTCTTTTTGAAGACGAGCTAGGGGCGATCACAAGTTACAATCGCTAAAAATTATCAGTTATCTCCAGTTCTTTATATTCAGTTTGCTCATCTAAAGTTCTAATAAAACTAAATTCTTCACTCACCCCAATCACAATATCTGCCGTAGTGTAGATGATGCAACCGTGTTCTGAATGTACACCAATAGTTTTACCTGCTTTCTTTATTTGCGATCGCTATATGCAAATGAACGCCCGTATTCCCTAGCGTTCCATTCAAAGATAGAATTTCAAATTTCTTATTTAATAGTGTACTAATTTAATAGTGTACTAACACTGCGAAACTCTATTTGATATTTTCAGCTTGAGTAAAATTTGTTAAGCTTCGTCTTAAATTTTGCTTTGCTTTGAACCTTAAAGCAAAAATTTTTATGAGTTAATTATAGCTGTTCGAGAATAAATATTGATAATTAGTGACTTACTCACTAACTACCAATTACTAATTACCAATTACCGAAAAAATAATATCAGTAATTTTACTAAGCCTTTCACAAGATTACCTTAAATAAAATATGCTAAACCCTCTATTTTATTTAAAGGCTAAAATTTATGGACTCAATGCCACAGTGTCAGAATTTGCAACAACAGGTTGAGATTATCTTACAACTATTAGATCGAGAATCGGCACTAAGATCTTCTGACACCACCCCTGTGCAATCTTCTCTCGCAAAAGCAATCTCTCCTACATTCGAGATTGTCTTTGCTGGTGCTTTCAGTGCAGGTAAATCAATGCTGCTGAATGCACTACTCGAAAGAGAACTGCTGTATAGTGCTGAAGGACACGCTACGGGAACAGAATGCTACATCGCCTATGCAGAACCAAATCAGGAACGGGTAATCCTTACCTTTTTAAGTGAAGCAGAAATTCGGTCACAAGCAACCGCCTTGTGTCAAAAGTTAGGGTTACAGCAAGCGACTAATATCAACCAACCGGAAGCAACTAACCTACTGCGTCAGGGATGTGAAGCAATTATCAAACTTGAAGGGGGTGAAGGTAAATCCGAACGGGGGAAACAGGCGAAGGCGTTGATGCTGTTGCTGGAAGGGTATGTTAATAATCGCGATCGCATCCATACTGTTAATAATGCCACATACTCGATGGAGCAATTCAATTTCTCCAATCTGAAAGAAGCGGCTGGTTATGCGCGTCGTGGTAGTAATAGTGCTGTATTGAAGCGAATTGAATACTACTGCAACCATCCTTTATTGCAAGATGGTAACGTCTTGATCGATACGCCTGGAATTGATGCACCAGTACAGAAGGATGCAGAACTGGCTTATAGCAGGATTGAAAGCCCCGATACTTCAGCAGTTGTCTGCGTACTCAAAGCAGCCGCCGCGGGTGATATGACGAAGGAAGAAACCCAACTGCTGGAGAAAATGCGGAGTAATCCAGGGATACGCGATCGCGTTTTTCATGTCTTCAACCGCATCGATGAAACTTGGTTTGCAGCCGAACTTAGACAAAGACTGGAGGATTTAATTAGCTCCCAGTTTCAGGATACCACCAAACTTTATAAAACCAGTGGCTTACTTGGATTTTATGGCAGTCTGATTAAGAATACCAGCGAACGCGATCGCTTTGGTTTAGATTCCGTCTTTGCTGAAAGCGTCAGAGGTTTGAATGGAAGAGAGGAGACACCACAATTCGTCTACGAATTTATTAATTACTGCGCCAGTGCTGGTAAACTTCCTCCTAGTAAATTTCGCGTTTCTGTTCACGGCTTTGAATCACCGAATGAGAACTATGCGCGTATTCTAGCCGAACAAGGAACGCCACTAATTGAACAATTAATTTACGATAGTGGAATTGAGGAATTTCGCACCGCTATCACTCGCTATTTAACTGAAGAAAAGCGCCCGCAGTTATTTGCAAACTTGGCTGACGACTTACAACCATTATGCATTAATCTGCGTAAACATTACATGAGTTTGCAGCAGGATTTGGATAGCCAACCGCGTGAAATTGAAGCGATGAAAGCACGTGAACTCGAACGTCTCAGCCAGCAATTACAGCAAGTTGGAAAGGATTATATAGTACATATAGCTGAGGAAGTAAATCAGTTAGTCACAAATGGCTGTATCGCTTTTGAAGAAGATTTTCGCAAACTTCAAGCGAGGATGATTCGCCGTTTGGATGAATTATTAGATACTTTCTCTGTTCGAGCAGCTTACGAACGTGCAACACTCAGCCATCCCCGTAATGCCACAGCACCTTTAATTGCTATTTTAGTCGAAGCGCTTTATTATTTAGCAAATCAGTTAGAAGATATCTTAGTTGAATCTTGCCAAGAAGTAACAGCTAGCTATTTTCAAGGCTTAATTGAGCGAGTTCGCAAATCAGAATATTATCGTCAATTATATCGTTTGCTGGGTAATGACAGCGAAATTGAAAATGAGTTAAAAGTACTGGAAAAACAGGTAAAGCAAGCTTTGGTAAATGCGGCTAGAGTAGAATGCGATCGCATGGTTAGAGAAAGCCCCAGATTTTACGACGAAGGCACATTTTCAATCTACCAATTTCGTCAAACATTGCAGCAAACTTCTCAAGCTTACGACTGCGAAAGCATGGTAGAAGCTGAACCAGCAATTCGACAATTATTAAAGTTAGATTTTGAACCAAAAGTCTCTGCAACCATTCGCAAGAATTTCCGCCAGATTATCAACAACACCGTCAAGACTCATTTATTACCATCTGCTGAAAAACAAGCTGATGAGATTCTACAGCAATATAATCATGCTCGTGCTTATCTAGAGCAAACTCTGGAAAAAGAAGCAGAGGATAAGATTAGAAGAAATGAGCGATCGCAAACTGAAATTCAAGATAGAGTTTCAGCATACAATCAAGCCATTGCTGGAATAAATAGTTGCTTGCAAGCAATGCAATTATACAACCATTTATTACCTACAATTGGCGATGCTGATTTGCTCCTAGTTTCTACTGATGCAGAACCTTTAAATTTCAGCTTAACTAGTCTTGATGTTTCCAGAGCAAATGGAAAGGTAGAGGCTATAGAAGTGTAAGTTTTCGTTCTTTGTAGAGACGCGAAATTTCGCGTCTCTATGGATAGATGGATGAATACGAAATCAGCCTAACAAGTCATTAGTCCGCGCAGGCGGACTTCGTTTGTATAGCTGCGAATTCTATTCGCTGGGTATAAATGAAAAGGTCACAATAAATGAGAAGAAGACGTAGACAATTTTACTCATAAGAACAAGCACAGGAAATTGAAATGGAAAGAAACTTTAAGCCATTGGACGATAAATCTGAATCGGGAAATATTGTTTTGTCATTCTCCGATTCTATGTTCAAACTCAAAGAATTTATCACAGCAACTGAACAAGCATTTCAATTTCACGGTTTGGATAAATTAAGAAATAACTTATCTTCACGAGGAGGAATACCAGGTACTAGTGAGCAATGGTATAGACAAGGTGTAGATTGTGAATTATTGAAACCTGGCTCTGAAGGTTGGAGAAAAGGAAAAATTAGAATCAAAATTAGCTTGGAAATTTGTCCTGATGAACCTGAAGTTGAAGAAACGCCAGAAATCACTCAACCAGAATCACCCCTTGATGATATTCGTCGGATGATTAATCAAGATGGCTAGTAATAAAAGTAGGGTGGGCAATGCCCACCTTACATTATAAATTATGACTAAAACACCCCGGATTCGGATTCCCCCAGAAGTGAGAAAATATGTATTTCAACGAGATAGCTTTCAGTGTCAAAGCTGTGGTAAAATTTCTCTAGAAGCTAAACTCAACATTGACCATATTATCCCGCTTGCTCGTGGCGGTTCAAACGATATCAGTAATTTACAAACTCTCTGCCAAACCTGTAATCAAAAGAAAAAACATCATTTCGATCCACGTTTTAGGCGCAATTTCGAGCTTTAATTCCCCTTTTTAAGCAGATTATAGATTGTGAAGGGTAGTTCTCAAGAATTAATGATGGTAGAGTAACATCAAATGTTGTTGACCGATCGCTAACCATTCCCGTTTGTCTCAAATACGCTTGGCAGTGTTACAGGCTGTAGCAACCAATGAATTTTCCGAGTCTAGGGGCGGATTTAGTCAGGATATTTGTATGAAGATCGGAATTCTCCATAAACCCACCCCTATTTATGACTTGTACAATTGAATGAATTCAATTCATTTATTGTTTTAAACCACAGATTTAAGTTTCAAAGCAGCGTCATTCAGTTGTTGAGCGCTGACTTTAACTTGAGTAATCCCAGTAGCAGTTTCTTTTGCCCCTAAATCGATCGCGTTCATCGCCGCCACCACCTGTTGTACTGCGATCGCTTGCTGCTTAGCATTAAGAGCAATTTGTTGGCTGTTGAGGAAGACGTTGTTAATTGAATCTGCCACGTTAGTAAAGGTTTCGGCTGTACCTTGAGCTAAATAAATACCAGAGTCTACAGTTTTAGTACCTTCATCTGTCACCATGACTGTGGTGTTGATAGCGGCTTGAATATCTACGATGAGTGAGGTGATTTTATCGGCAGATTTCTTACTTTCATCAGCTAATTTGCGAATCTCGGCAGCAACTACGCTAAATCCTTTACCATGCTCTCCGGCTCTTGCTGCTTCAACGGCGGCGTTTAGTGCGAGCATATTTGTTTGATTAGCTAAGTCGCTGACTAATCCAGCAATGCCACCAATCTGATTCGTCTGTTCCGAAAGGCGTAAAATCTGCGAAGCGATCGCACCAACCTTCTCTTTGAGCGTGGACATTCCCTCCATAGTTTCTTGCACCGCAAGCGTGCCTGATTCAGCTAGAGATAATGCCTGACGGGTTCCGGCTGCTGAGGCTTCGGCTTGTTCGGCTGATTGGCGGGAAGATGCACCCAACTCCTCCATAGTGGTACTGGTTTGATTGACTGAACTTGCTTGTTGAGAGATTGTGCGTTCCTGTTGTTCTACGGTGGTAGCAATTTCATTGGAACTTGTAGAGATAGCCATCCCAACATCGTTAATCGCTTGAATATACCGTTGCATCATCCGCAATACACCTATCCAGGCAATGAGTAAGATACTAGAAGCCACCGCAATGATCACTATCGCGGTAAATGCTTGCTGAGATTTTGCTTGAATATTTGCTTGCACATACTTCTTCAGGGCAGTTGTAGCCTCTAACAATCCTTGCGAGTAAATTTTCTTTTGCTTTTCGTACTCTGGACTCATTAGCACAGCTATTGCCGCTTCGCGTTGCCCTTGGTGCATTAAGTCAAATGCTTGTTTCTCCATTTTTAACAGTTTGTCGGTAGCAGCATCAGCCTTAATAAATGCTTGACTTTTGAAGATACTTGGAAACAGTTTACGCGCTTCGGCCAGGTCAGCATCAAAGTTTGTTGCAAAGCCGAGATAACTTTCTTCCCATCGTTTGTTACCAGTAGTAGCTGCTAGACGAGCGCTATATGTCAAAGCCTCATCTAGATAAATCATTTGATTGCTCAAGTCTTGGATGTGTAAATCTTGAGTTTGTATTTTTTTGAAAGCGTTGTAAAAATCCCAAACGTACCACCCCATAGCTGCACCAAGAGAGATAGTCAGCGCTAAGGGAATCTGGAGGATCTTGAGGCGAAGCGAACCGCCAGAAGAAGTTTGGCTTGTGAAAACAGATTTTGGAGTTGAGGAAATATGTTTTCCTTTAAATGTTTGAGTCATAGCTTGTTTTGAGCGTAATAGCTTTCATCACTTCCAAAATGTAGTGTTCCCAGAATTTATAAACGAGTAACAAATCTTGAGCAGAATTGACAGCGTGAAGCAGTCGATCTGATTAAAACTCCAATTTGCTCGTGAGTCTCAAACTGAATTTTCTAGGTAGAAGCTAATTTTGAAGCAGAGCGCGATCTTGCTTAATATTGAAGTAGCTGACTATAACTGCTACTTCACTATGCTTATAAAGGTAAGCTATCCCCTTCTAAATTCCCCATCTGGCGTAGGAGGCGATCGCTTTTGGAATTAATTTTTTACTGCTGCTGCCATCTTGTTAATCCTACCCCTCGCCCTTGACTACGCTCTCGCTATCGAAACTCGCGCTAAAAAAAGCTTTCCACGATCGCATTGCTGCTACTCTCATCGTTTCCAATCGTCGCGGTTACTCTGTCGCTCTCAAGCGGAAAAGATTGCTTGCATAAGTGCCTCAAAATATGAGACAATACTCATTTGCGTCAATTTTGGTAAGGTTTTGGTGTTGGTAATATGGCTAAAGGTAAGGGTGTCCGCATCATTGTGACATTGGAATGTACTGAGTGTCGCACTAACCCAGATAAGCGCTCGGCTGGTGTTTCCCGCTATACCAGTACAAAAAATCGTCGTAACACTACAGCGCGGTTAGAACTGAAAAAGTTTTGCCCCCACTGTAACCGTCACACTGTTCATAAAGAAATTAAGTAACAAAAGGAATTTGAGTAAAAATGAGTTTCTATCGTCGTCGCTTATCTCCAATTAAGCCACAAGATCCAATAGACTACAAAGATGTAGATTTATTGCGAAAATTTATCACAGAGCGGGGTAAGATCCTACCGCGTCGCCTAACAGGGTTGACAGCGAAGCAACAGCGAGACTTGACCCTAGCAATTAAGCGGGCGCGGGTCGTAGCTTTATTACCCTTCATCAACCCAGAAGGATAGTAATCTGAATGATGAATGCTGCTGAATATTTAGCAGCGAGTGGGAGCGAGTGCGTTGCCTCACATCCCCCGATGTAGCACCGGAGCGTTGAGTGGTGAGTGGGGTAAAAGTTAAGAGTTAACGTCAGCAGGGGCGAGAATTTCATCATTCATCATTCATAATTCATCATTCATCATTCATAATTTTGTGGAAAAGGGAACACTGGTTGAATTTAGGGTACAAAGCGATCGCCGACTTGGTGTCGTAGATCGTCCTGATGGTAAAACGCGCTGGTTTGCCATAGATGATCGCGGTCAATCACACAGCCTTGCACCCCGGCAGATCGCATATGAAGTGCGGGGTCAAACATATAAACCGTCAGAAATACCCGCATTTTTAGCAGAAGTACAACCATATCTCGATCCTTCCAGCTTAGAAGTGGCGTGGGAACTGCTGGTGGAAGAAGGCGGATCTGTAACCCCAGCCGCTATGGCAAACCTACTGTTTTCCGAACAAACTCCACCCCAGTGCTACGCCGCTCACTATTTATTGTCAGAAGATAAGCTCTATTTCAAGCAAAAAGGAGACGCTTACGAGCCTCGAACTGCTGCTCAGGTAGCAGAAAGGAAACATCAGCTAGAAGTAGAGGCAAATCGACAACGGGAGCAGCAAGAATTCTTGCAGCGGGTAGAGCAAGCAATTAACAAAGAAGCGGTAGAATGGGAGCGCTACGATCGCCAGCGCTTAGATGCAATAGCTAAGTATGCGGTGCTGTCGATAGACGCAGTGCGCCTGGGGATGAATCAAGACGCTCTAGTTCGCACCAACCCACCTGCGCCGCTGGTACAAGAAACTATGAATACTTTGGGACGCTCCACCACTCCCCAAGCAGCTTTTCAACTTTTAGTGGATTTGGGGGTGTGGAGTCCCCACGAAAACCTGTTTCTGCGTCGCAGTCAAATTCCGGTTGAATTCCCAAGCAAGGTATTAGAAGTGGCGCAACAGCGTTTAGATTTCCCGCCCCCAGATCCAGACTCAGAGCGTCTGGATCTTACCCATTTGAAAGTTTATACAATTGATGACCAAAGTACTAGCGAAATTGATGATGGTGTGAGTTGGGAACGTCTCGCGGATGGACGCGAGAGATTATGGGTACATATAGCCGATCCCACTCGTTGGGTTGTACCAGAGGATGAATTAGATCTGGAGGCGAGGCGGCGCGGTACGACAATGTATTTGCCGACGGGGATGTGTCCCATGTTCCCAGTAGCGTTGGCAACAGGGCCAATGAGTCTAGTACAGGGGAAAATTTGCTGCGCCCTCAGTTTTGGTGTGATTTTGTCCGAGCGGGGAGCGATCGAAGAGTATACCATCCACACCAGTTTAATAAAGCCCACCTATCGCCTCACCTATGAAGATGTGGATGAGATGCTGGAGTTAGGGGTGGAAGCAGAGCCAGAAATTGAGGCGATCGCTAATTGGGCAAAACGTCGGCAAATGTGGCGAGTGGCTCAAGGGGCAATCAGTATTAACTTGCCGGAGTCAACGATCAAAGTCAAAGACGACGAGATTATGATTGAGGTTCTCAACGATTCCTCATCCCGGCAATTAGTAGCAGAAATGATGATTTTGGCAGGGGAAGTAGCAGGCCGTTATGGTATGGCTCATAATCTCGCTCTACCCTTTCGCGGTCAGCCGCAGCCAGAATTGCCCCCAGAGGAAGAGTTGCTGATGCTACCAGCCGGCCCAGTCCGTGCTTGTGCCATGCGCCGTTGTATGCCCCGGAGTGAGATGAGCATCACGCCAGCACGCCATGCTGGCTTAGGTTTGGAGATGTATACTCAAGCAACATCTCCGATTCGTCGCTACAGTGACCTTTTGACTCATTTTCAACTAAAAGCCCACCTGCGCGGCGACACACCACCCTTCTCAGCAGAACAACTCAGAGACGTAATGCAGAGTGTTACCGCATCTGCCCAAGAAATATCTTTGGTGGAACGACAAACAAATCGCTATTGGGCTTTAGAATATCTCCGCCGTTATCCACAACAAGTATGGCAGGCAACAGTACTGATGTGGCTGCGAGAAGATAGCCGTCTGGCACTGATTTTGATTGAGGATTTAGGGTTACAGCTACCCATGTCCTGCAAGCGTTCTGTCAATCTGGGGGAACAGATTTTTGTCAAAGTTGCCCACGCTGATCCCCGCCAAGACGTGATTCAGTTCCAAGAACTAACTTATTCAGAAGCACAGCCAGTGGCTAAGTAAGAGCCGGAAAACTTACTTAAGCAAAGTACCGATACTAGTTCCTAGGCTGAGCCTGGGAACTAATATTATATTGAGGCTGCACTTCAGGTGAATGCTAGTGCAAAATTTTAATATTAGACCAGGAAATTTGGATGTTTGTTAAATGAGTTACTTTTTTTAGGCATAATTTTAGCTATACTGCTGCAGGAGAATGAACTAATTTATTCCTAGCTAATTTTATAATTTATTATTTCAGCCCAGTTTGAAATTTTTTTCGGTTAAATTATTTACTTTCATCAATTGGTAATCATCCTAGTTGATTGTTTTATTAGCTGCTTAATAAATTCAACTACTAAAATCGTAAATAATAGGTTATCTTCTAGATCCAAATATTTTGGAAAAGGTTTTAGCTTTTCTAAAATATTATTAGGAGAAGCGTATGTCTTACCAGATAATAAATGGAAAAATTTATAATCCCGATGCCTGCGAAGTTAACGTAGTTTATCATTGTAATCTTTCCTGTCGGGGTTGCAGTCACTTATCACCAATAGTTCCAAACCACTTTGTCGAACCCCTCCAAGTATTTAATGATTTGGCGATTGTAGCGAAATACTATAGCTCTAGATACATCAGAATTATCGGTGGCGAACCACTCCTTCATCCCGATATAATTCAAATAATTGATGCAGTTCGTAGCTCAGGTATTAGTAAACGTATACAAGTAGTAACAAACGGTCATCTACTAACCAAAATGGTAAATAGTTTTTGGAAAAAAGTAGATGAAGTTTGTATTTCAATTTATCCTGACAAACAAATAAATTCGGAGTATTTAGAAGAAATCGAATCTAAAGCGAGATTACATAATGTGGTGCTTGAATATCTTTATTTTGATAATTTTCGGGAATCATACTCAGAATTAGGGACAAAAGATACAAAGCTCGTTCAGCGGATTTATTCTACTTGTAAAATAGCGCACACTTGGCATTCTCATACCATTGCTGAAGGCTATTTTTATAAGTGTCCTCAAAGTTTTTTTCTCTCTAAGAAAATTAATAATGAGATTTTGAGCAGTAAAAATGGAATCCAAATTACTGATTCTACTGAATTTACTGAGAGTTTATTAGCATATTTAAATTCTCCTGAAGCATTATTATCTTGCTATCACTGCTTAGGTAGCGTGGGTAAATTATTCGCCCACGAGCAAATACCCCGTAGTCAGTGGCGATCGCGCCAACAACACCCCACAGAAGAACTGATCGATCTAGACTACCTTGCTATATCAGAATCAAATCCGAAGGCTAATAATTCTTCTTATCGTTCTCGTTCTTCTCTCAATAAAATTATTGCACGGACGCAGCGTGTCCAAAGAACTTTTGCCAGACGTTTAAGTCGTGGAACTTAATTCTATAGAATTTTTACTACAACTTGCTGATTGTATTTATGATAGCAAATATATTGATACTTCAAATTTTGTTCAGCCACAAATTCTTGAAAAGCTTTGAATTCATGCTGTTGCCAAAAGGGATAGTTAAAATATTCATCAAAAACAATAACAGTTCCAGATTTAATGCGTTGTTTCAAAAACTGAAAAATTGTTTTTGTCGAGGAATATAAATCGCAATCAATATGCAGAAAAGAAATATTTTCTGAATTCTCCTCGATAAAACTTGGTAAAGTTTCATCAAACCAGCCAACGTGTAGTTTGACGTTTTCACCAACTGAAGGTAAGTGAGTTTTGTCTTCTAAAGCAAAAGTTCCTTTGTCAAAACCATTACGCCAATATTCTGGTAGCCCTTCAAAAGAGTCAAACCCATGAACAATGTTAACTTGCTTGGCTATATAGTTAATTGTTCCACCAGTGTAAACACCAAACTCACAAAATAAACCTGTTTTTTCTGCTAGACTTATTGCGCGATCGAGTAGACTATAATGATTGTCACAACTGGGTACGTTATATAGTTTTTGTTCTATATAGTTTGCTGTCGATTCCAGCGCATTCATCTGTAGCTTTAATTCAATATTGTTATAAACATTAATTTCGTTACGCTCGTCCTTAAGTGCATCCCTACTTGCAGAGTAACTTGTATAGTAGACAAGCTTTCTTACTTTATTGAGGAAAAAATCAAACATTAACAAGTTACTCCTGTGTCACCTGCTCAAATTAATGAAGCATTTGAAAAGAAAGTAGGGTAGTTTGTAGACCATTCAGCCCTAACTAAATTTTTACATAAACTAGGAATCCCAGGATTACCTGTACCAAAGAAGTCACCGCCGTCTACAGACACAGTAACAGCATCAAAAATAAGATCGAGTGTTTCCCTATCTGCGTGAGAAATGTATATGATAACTCGATATAATCCCTGAGCTATAGGAAAATTCTTTATTCCACAAAGAACAAAACCTTTATCGGCATTCAAAGTCAGATCGTGGTTGGTGAAAGTGTTTTTTACAAACAGCACTCTTACACCATGTTCATCGATCAAATCTATACACATAATTGCATTATTGATGCTATTTCCTGTATAGTTTTTATACCCAACTTCAAAGAAGTAGTTTTTTCCTGATTGTAGTGCTGGTTCTTCTTCTCCGTTTTCATTTAAAATTCTAAAACTACAAGCTCTGACTTTTCCAGAACCTTCCCGATCCTTTCTTTCAGCTAAAGGTACATCTTGAGAAATACTGTATGCTTTTTCTAGATAAACCTTAACAGCTTCTTCAGAACTACCGTCTAAACTTACAGTGCCAGCTTCCAGGAGAATGCTACGATTGCATAAAGATTCTACCGTACTCATGTTGTGACTAACGAATAAAATAGTTCGCCCTTCCTTAGCCACATTTCCCATTTTTCCTAAACATTTCTTCTGAAATTGTATGTCACCGACTGCTAGCACTTCATCTACAATTAAGATTTCTGGTTCGAGGTGAGCAGCAACAGCAAAAGCAAGGCGGACATACATTCCAGACGAATAATGCTTAACAGGAGTATCTAAAAACTTTTCTACTTCAGCAAAATCTACAATTTCGTCAAATTTATTTTTAATTTCAATCCGGCTCATTCCCAGAATAGCGCCGTTAAGATAGATATTTTCACGTCCTGATAATTCAGGGTGAAAACCCGTTCCCACTTCTAACAAACTTGCTACTCTGCCTTTAATTGAAATGCGTCCTTTTGTCGGTTCCGTAATCCGGCTCAAAATCTTCAACAAAGTTGATTTCCCAGCACCATTACGCCCGATAATACCAACTACATCGCCCTGCTTAATCTCAAACGAAAGATTTTTCAAGGCCCAAAATTCTTCACGATTTAGGTCAGTTTTATTTTTGCCTAACGGATCGATAATTTTACGGCTTAGGGCTTTGGCACTACTAGTAATTGCATCTTTTAGCGTTGAATTTGCTGGCTGATTCAGGTGACGAATATCATATTTTTTAGCCAGGCTTTCAACCCGAACTACAGTATCAGACACGCTCTCACTTCCTCTTTAAATTACGTCTGCAAAGGTACGTTCGGTTTTACGAAAATACCAGATGCCGCTGGCAAGCACTAGGGAAATAACTCCTAGAGATACGATAAATCCCGGCAAATAGAGTTGCGATCGCCCACCCAAAAGCGCCCAACGGAAGCCATCGATCGCGCTTACCATTGGATTCAACGAATAGAGTAAGCGCCACTTTTCTGGTATTATACTGCTGGTATAAGGGACTGGCGAGATATAGAAGCCAAACTGCACGATAAACGGTACTATGTGGCGGAAATCGCGGTATTTTACGTTTAGTGCTGCCAACCACAGCCCTCCTCCCAGTGCTGCTGCAAAGGCGATCAAAATAAACAATGGTAGCGTTATGATGCGCCAGTCTGGGATAAAATTATACCACGCCATCAAGCCTAACAAGATGATGCCGGAAATTAACAAATCCACGAAGCTAACAATCACCGCACTGGCTGGCACAATTAAGCGCGGAAAGTAAATTTTAGCAACCAAATTGGCATTGTTGATCAGACTCAGGCTACATTCACTCAGTGAGTTAGCAAAGAATTGCCAAGGTAGCACCCCTGCAACCACAAGAATTGGGTAGGGTACACCATCAGAGGGGAATTTTGCCAAATTACCAAAGACGACTGTAGAAACGAGCGTTGCTAATAGCGGTCGAATTAAAGCCCAGGTAATTCCCAGTACTGTTTGCTTATATCGGACTATAATGTCCCGCCACGCCAAGAAATAGAATAACTCTCGATAGCGCCATATATCTTTCCAATACTGAGCTTCAGTGCGTCCCGCTTCGATAACTAGTTCTCTATTACCTATATGCATTCTTGTGATTTACGAAAAAATTTGGCAGCAGATATAATTTAAATTTAGCAAGCAATACACTCAAACATTTTAAAAATTCATGGATTTGAGGGTGACTGCTCCAAAGCTAATATACTACGTTCAATAACTCACTTCATAAGTATTTTATCCGCTGTTTCTATGACTTGGCGATCTGTGCGATCGCGCTTGTAGTGGATAAAACCGTACAAAATAATTACCACTCCTATTTTGAGGATGGGGCATAAGTAGTTACCGCAAATACACTTTTGAATAGCGGCAGTATGTAGCCAACAAAAACGCTCATCAACGTCGGCATCCTAGCAGTTCATTTCAGCCACATCAATTTCCGTATTAAATTTCTCTAAGCGGTCAGAACTACTGCTGCTAGTTTTCATTATACTGAAGCTTTCACTTCTGAATTTGCTCGCTCTTTTAATCCCAAGTATTGATGCCAAAACTTAGTTGAGGTAAATTCACCATAAGCAGCTTTCCATTCGGCGATTGCGGACGGCCACTTAAAACTACTAGTTGCCACAGCTTTAAGCCAGCGAGTCAATAGTTGAATCCCAACTGATTTATCAAATTCGTTTTGGAATAAGCAACTATTTTCTTCTCGATAAATCAGTACTCGCTTTTTCCTAAAGGCGCGCGATATCAATCCCGAATGATCGCTTGTCTGCCATAGAAATACTTCTCCGTCGCTAGCCAGAAAATTTGGTAGCAAATGACCGTTCAGTGTTAATAAGCTAATCAGTTTTTTTCCAATATTAGCTCTGTCTTTAGTTGGTGAAGCTTGCGAGGGGGGCGAATAATTATGTTGGATACTTTGAGTTTTATAGCTTTTACTCAAAGCTAATATTTCTTTATGTAACACTTCAGGAGTATTACTTTTAAGTACGCTAGGGCCTTCGAGATAGTCCTCAAAAGCTCTCACTATCAACGCAGCATAATTATATTCAAATGATAACAGAGCAAAAATTAAATCTTCGGTGAATTTAAAAACTGTGCTGATATAGTTAATCGTGCCATAAACAGAATGCGTGATCAAATTATTGCGGGCATAATAATAACTATCCCAAACGATAACTTTGCTATAAAACGGTTCGTGCCATACACCTATAGAAGGAAAAGCTACTATCTTTCTCCCTAAACGTCTTGTAATTCTTATACAAAACTCCATGTCATCTACCTTAATAAAGTAAGGTAGGGGCAATCC